>RFZL01000015.1 GCA_009920665.1 Alphaproteobacteria bacterium
ATGGCGATTGAGAGATTGCAGCTGAAACTGCTTCGCGCGATCCGGCATCGCATTGGTGACGATGTCGATCTGCTAATCTTCAATACGCATGGTGAATCGCTTGGCAGAGGGGGCATGCAGGCACCAATGGCCGACCGCCAGGCCTGGCTGATGACGCCCTATGTCCGGCATGAAGCCATGCAACTCGGTGTCGGCATCTACCATCAGTCAAGTTTTCAGGGTGGTGACGGATATCGTCTGTTCGGCACGGCCGAGCTTGCCGCATCGACGATGCGGGGCCTTCTTGCTGCCGAGGCGGCGCCGGCGCCGTCAGGTTGCGCGGATGATATTTTCTATCAGAAGACAGATTTCTCCCTCGATCTGTTTCTGGAACTCAAGACATGGCACGAGGCCCTTGTTGCGGACCCGAATTATGGTGATCTGATTGATCTTTTCGGTAGCAATCTGTTGCCACCAACGGGGTCACGGCCAACGAAACGGGTGGTGCAGGCCGGGGGTGAGCGGCGTGGCCCGTCAAAAATCCGCGCTATTGCGCATAACGCCATCCTTCAGCAGATCGGGTTTCTGGCCAATGTCATTTCCGGCATGGGTCGGGCGGCGACGGTTGATATTGATGAATTCGTCGAGATTCACCGGCACTCACCGCGCCTGCGGCAATGTCTTGATCATGTGCTTACCGGCAAGGCGCTTGGCTCGCTGAATACGGTGCTTGCCTATTGCCGGCTCGCCGATCCCGGATTCTGGGTAAACCGCGCCTATCATGGCAAGCAGCAGCGCAACCAGCGGGCGCTGCGCCGGCTGGCCCAGCATCTTCGCGGGCGGCCGCGCTTCCGTGATATCAAGCAGACTGTCTGGGCATTGCGGGATGATCTCGTTGATCTCTACCGGCTTGTTGACAAGGTCGGTGAGGACAATGCGCGGGTCACCGGCGAGCGACGCGGCGCGCTCGACCTGCTTCACGCCATCAGGCTTGCCGTCATAACGGACAGTCTGATGATCATCTGCCGGACGCCTAATCTTGGCGAAAGCAACCAATACAGCAATGATGACATCCTCGCCCTCGGCCTGTCGCTTGACTTTACCGGCGTTGCCGGGATCATTCAGGACGCATTCAGCCGCAAGCCACGCGCCGCCATCGGCGATACGCTGGATGAGCCCGAAACCTACAGTGCCGAAAGTGATGGCAATTTCGCGGCCATCGAGAGGGAAATCCTTCACCCGCTGCGTGAAAACCAGACCCTGATCGACCGAATCACCCAGATGGTGTCGGCCCATTACGGGGCGCATGGCTAGATGCCGGCATCGAAAACCCCGCGATATTCCGCCGGATAACGGGCAGACAGGCGTCGGATGCGCATCCAGGGCGCAAGATCGCTTTGATCATTGGACAAAAACCTGACAGAGTGATCGGGGCCGTTAGGGTAACGCTGACGGTTCATCCGTCGACGGTTTGCTTGCAGGGCAGGCCGGGCAGTCCGGAAATGATTGCCGCTACCGTCTCTGAAGCCGTCGCCGGGGAAAGAAAATTGCATAGCCACGACAACAAAACAGCACTGTTCAATCTCACATGAATCCAGCGCAATGGCATGCATGACGCGCCAGCAACATGGTGCCGAGACTTGGGAGTTAACATAATGATCAGACTAATCGCTAAATCACTCGCGGTGGCCCTTCTGGGTGTTCTCGCGTCGGCGTCGAGTTTCGCCGCCACAAAGATCCAGTTCGCGCTGGACTGGAAATTCGAGGGACCATCGGCCCCCTATTTCCTCGCCATCGACAATGGCCATTTCGCCGCCGCCGGCCTTGATGTCGAGATTTCCCCCGGCAAGGGCTCGCTTGACGCCATTCCAAAGGTGGCGACAGGTGCCTTTCCTGTCGGGTTCGCCGACATCAACTCGCTGATCAAGTTCCTTGACCAGAACCCCGGCGCGCCAGTCACCGCGGTAATGATGGTTTATGACAAGCCACCTTTCGCCGTCGTTGGTCGCAAGTCGCTTGGCATTTCCGGGCCGTCGGACCTTGAAGGGTCGGTTCTCGGTGCGCCGCCGCCGGATGGCGCCTGGGCCCAGTTCCCGTCCTTTGCCAAGGCCAACAATCTCGACATGGACAAGATCAAGGTCGAGCCTGTCGGCTTCCCGACCCGCGAGCCGATGCTGGCCGAGGGCAAGGTGGATTCGGTCACCGGATTTTCCTTCTCCTCCTATCTGAATCTGGTGCGCCTCGGTGTGCCGGAGGATGACATTTCGACCATCCTGATGGCCGATCACGGGCTGCAGCTCTATGGCAACGCGATCATCGTGAATACCGAGTTCGCGGCTGCGAATGCCGATACCGTCAAGGACTTCCTTGGTGCTGTCGCCGCCGGGTGGAAGGATGCCATTGCCAACCCGTCCGCGGCTGCCGATGCGCTGGTGAAGCGCAACCCGGCCGCCGACGCCGCGCTTGAGCAACGCCGTCTGAGCCTGGCCATCGAGGCCAATGTGCTGACCGACAATGTGAAGGCGAACGGCATGGGAGGCATCGATAACGCCCGCTTTGCCGCCGCCATCGAGCAGCTCAGCGAAACCTATGAGTACAAGGGCACACCGGATGCGTCGCTGTACTTCACG
Source organism: Alphaproteobacteria bacterium (assembly GCA_009920665.1). Classification (GTDB taxonomy): domain Bacteria; phylum Pseudomonadota; class Alphaproteobacteria; order Puniceispirillales; family Puniceispirillaceae; genus UBA8309. The sequence continues at coordinate 2,610 of RFZL01000015.1, forward strand.
AATGCCTATTTGCCGTCCGGCGGATTCGCGCTGAACTGACAAATCAGGGGCAGGGCGGTGCCTGTTGGCGCTGTCCTGTCCCTTTCCGAGGCAATATGTTTGCCTTGGCCGGATGAATCGCCGGCCAAGTGAATCCCCGGCCAAATAAACACCCGGCCGAATAATTTCTGTGGTCGATTAAATGGCAAATATTCCAGAGAGCAAGACAGGCGACGGCGATCTCATCGTCATTGACGGTGTCTCGCATACCTACAAGACGAATACCGGCCCGCTTCCCGTCCTCGATGATCTGACGATCCGTGTGCCGCGGCATGGCTTCAGCGCCATTGTCGGCCCGTCGGGGTGCGGTAAATCCACCGTGACACGCCTTGTCGCCGGTCTGATGAAGCCTGACTCCGGCACTGTCTGGCTGCATGGTGAGTGCGTGGTGTCACCTCGGTCGACCGTCGGGATGGCGTTCCAGAATCCGGTTCTTCTGGAGTGGCGGAGCATTCTGAAAAACGTCATGTTGCCGCTTGAAATCGTGCCAAGCAAGCTCGACGCCGCCGCCAAGGAACGCCGCGCGCGCGACCTGCTGAAACTTGTCGGTCTGGCCGGATTCGAGGACAAGCGCCCGTCAGAATTGTCCGGCGGCATGCGCCAGCGGGCCTCGTTGTGCCGCGCTCTGGTGCATCAGCCTGAGGTGCTGATCCTCGATGAACCCTTTGGTGCGCTTGATGCCTTCACGCGCGAGGATCTGTGGCTGACGATGCACCGGCTTCGCGCCGAGGAGCCCTTTACCGGCGTGCTGATCACGCATGACCTTCGCGAGGCCATTTTCCTGGCCGACGAGGTTATCGTCCTGTCGGGGCGGCCGGCGACGGTGCAATACAGCCTGCAACTGCCCGACACCGGGCCAAGGACCCTCGATCATCTCTATACAAGTGAGGCGACGGAAACGCTGAATGTGTTGCGTGACCAGATCAGGATTGCCCGTGAAGGCGAGGAGGCCGGCCAATGAGACAGGTATTCGTGCCGCTGCTGGCTATCGTCATTTTCCTGCTTTTCTGGGAGGCGCTTGTCTGGGTCAATGACTGGCCGAACTACAAGATGGCCTCACCAAGCGATCTCTGGCCGGCATTCTGGCGCTTCAAGGGGCTGTTCCTGACCTTTGGGTGGGAGACCTTGTGGCGAACCGTTGTCGGGTTGCTGATCGCCATCGTTGTCGGCGTGCTTTTCGGCATGATCATGGGGTTCTCGCGGGTCATGCGCGAGGGGCTCTATCCGCTTCTGGTTGGCTTCAACGCCATCCCTAAGGCCACCGTGGTTCCCATCGTCGCGCTGATGTTCGTTGGCCAGCATGATTTGAACACGGTGCTGATCGCGTTCATGATTTCCTTCTTCCCGATCGCCGTGTCGGTCGCGATCGGCCTGTCCACCCTGGAACCGGAATATCGCGATATCCTGCGTTCGCTTGGCGCATCCAAAATCACCATCTTCTGGAAGATCGCGCTGCCAAAGACGCTGCCGGAATTCTTCGGCGCGCTGAAGGTAGCGGTGACGCTTGCCTTCATCGGCACGAATTTGATGGAGATCGTGTCGCCGCACGGGCGTGGGCTTGGCGCGCTGTTTGACAGTGGCAAGACCAATTCCGACTATCCGCTGATGTTCGCCGTGCTGATTGCGCTCGCCGTGCTTGGCATCGCGCTCTATTATGTTGTTGTCATGCTCGAGAAGATTTTTGCCGGATGGGCGGAACGCTCGGCTGAATGATCCCGATCACACTGCTCAACAAAGCGTGATATTTTACATAAATATCGAATTCTAGATATCTGAATTAAATCACTTCCATATCCTGTGAAGGAAGGAGAGCCAGTTTTCAACGCACAGTTTGGCGATCAGCTCTTCACCGAACCCATGTTGACGCATCGCCGCGACAAGGCGGGGCAGGTCGGCTGTGCTGGTGAGAGTCTCCGGCATCACCGCACCGTCATAATCCGAGCCGAGTCCGACATGATCCTCGCCAAGAATGCCGATCATATGGTCGAGGTGGCGCAGCATCAGATCCAGCGGCACATCCGCCAGCATCCTGCCATCGGGTCGCAGAAAAGCGGTGGCAAAATTCAGCCCGACCATCCCGCCGCTGTCGCGAATGGTGCGCAGCTGGTCATCGGTCAGATTGCGTGCATGCGGGCATATGGCATGCGCGTTGGAATGCGTTGCAATCAGGGGATTTCTCGAATGCCGTGCGACATCACGGAACCCGGCCGCATTCATATGCGACAGATCGATCAGGATGCCAAGCTCGTCACAGCGTCTGACCAGGCGAAGCCCGGCCTCGGTCAGCCCCGGCCCGGTATCAGGGCCGGACGGGAAGGCAAAGGGAACGCCATGGCCGAAAATGGTCGGGCGGCTCCAGACCGGGCCCAGTGACCGCAATCCGGCGGCATGAAGCACATCCAGCATCTGAAGGTCGGCGTCGATGGCCTCGGCGCCCTCGATATGCATGATCGCGGCGATCCTGCCGGCCGCCATGGCGGCCCTGATATCTGCCACGCTGCGGCAGATGCTCAATGCCCCTTGTCGCTCAAGCTGCAGAAGGATATTGATCTGCGCCATCGCCACCTCGACGGCATGTGGCCAGTCAAGCTGCGGTGGCAGTGGCAGATCATAGCTGTCGGCCATCATCGCGGCGGTGCGGGCGGCCCGGTCGACCTCCAGCGGCGGGATATAGACCGCAAAGAAACCGCCGGCAAAACCGCCGGCACGTGATTTCGGCAGGTCGATGGCCGCCTCATACCCATCGATGAAGGCCGCCGCCGGATCATGCGGATGAATGGCATGGAGTTTTGAAAGAACGTCATTATGCCCGTCGAAGATTGGCATGGTGGTTTCAGGGTTTTTCATCTGGTTCTCCTTCATCACCGGTGGTGGATCCGGTCAGTCGCCGCTGCAGCGGCGCGGTCTGCGTTTTGGCGATTCGCAGCGCCGGCAACTCGCCGGACGCAATCAGCAGATCATGTTTCAACCCGAACAGGAACGGGTACCATTCCCGTGCCAGCGGCGTTTTCCAGCGCCACAGAAGTGTTTCGATGGCATCGAACGCGGCTTTGTCGGCTGGCGGCGGTGCGGGTGGCACCATGTCGGCTGTGACCGGACCATCGAACCAGTTGGCAAGCTCGTGAAACGCCTGCGGCACGCCGGCCGCGGCAAGCGCCTCGCGCCAGGCCGCTTTGTTGTCACCTGCCGCCATCAGGCCAAGCAGAAGCATGTCCGTTTCCACCATACCAGTGCCATTCAGCATCAGGTCGCGCACGCCGGTTCGGCCGGCATGGCGTCCGACAAAAAGCCGGCGCGGGCAATAATCATTACAATAGTGATTGTCCCACAGGATCAGCCGTTGATGGAAACTGTTCGCCGCCGGCGTGGTCGAGCCGGTTAGCGGGTCGGTACCGGCGACGATATGTGAGCCGCAATGGAAGAGCGGCATGTCGGCGGGCAGGGCGGCGGCAAGGGCACGGTAGCTGTCAGGCGCCGCTTCGCTGATTTCATCGGCATAGATCCGCGGCACGACAATTGTTGGCACATCAAGGCGTGCCGCGAGGCGGCCAGCGATTCCGGCATGAAGGTCGATTTCGTTGGCCAGCGTCGGGTCAAGCGTCGGTGAGGGTGGCTCGATATCGTCAAACATCACCACAATCGCATGCGCGCCGGCAGCCTGTAGCGACAGCGCCTTTGCCAATAATGTTTCGAATTCCGCAGTGTCGCGGTTCGGGTCGTAATCGAGACCGGGGGCGATTCCGGCGAGCACCATGACACCGCCCGCGGCAGCGGTGTCGCACATCGCGGTAAATTCACTCATCCAGTCTGCCGGCCAGGCATTGCGCCAGTTCACACGGTGACAGGGGTCTTCCTTCGGTGCGTAGAGATAGGCGTTCATACCAAGCGCGGCCAGCCTCGTGATGATCCTGCGGCGGTCCTGCCAGGTCAGCAGACGACCGTAATAGCCCTCGATATAGCCGCGTATCGGAGTCTCCGGCAGACGGGGTAGCCTTATCCTGTCGGCATCTGTCATGAAGACGACTTTCCCCGGTTGCCATGGCCAATATGCAGGATCGTGCCGCTGTCTGCCCGGCGCAGCAGCGTGACCATGTCCTGCCTTGTCACGGCGACACAGCCAGCGGTATGGCGGGTATCATCCTCGCGAAGATGCAGGAAGACAGCGCTGCCAAGCCGGGGAACCGGCGGCGAATCATTATGTCCAAGGACCACGATCAGGTCATAGAGCGTGTCCTCTCGCCACAATTTTTCATGGCGTGCCGCATAGGGAAGCCCGACCGGCCGGTTATATTCCAGATCCGCGGGATCATCGCACCAGCCCATATCGGGGGTGAGGGGCATGACCGTCAGGCCGGTATCCGGCGGCGGCATCCGGTCAGGTCGGTAATATAGATGGCGTAGCGGCCAGGCACCGACGGGTGTCGCCATGTCACCCTCGCGCTTGTCATCACCGGCGATGAAACCTGCCTTTCCGACAAGGCACTCACAGCCATGATGCGGCGCTGTCAGCCGGTATCCCTTGCCGGAAATGGTTACGGTCCAGTCATTCACCTTGTCCTGTCTCCCGAAATCAGCTCGCCTCTCTGAAAATCGTGAGGCCGATATAATTTGCCTTTATTGGACAACACGGAATAGCCTGATCACAACCATAAAGACATTCAGGTGCTGGGAGGTTTAAGTGGTTCACCAGGAAACGGTCCGGTCCTCGGGCCTTATTTCGGATTTGTTCACTTCCTATCTCGAACGCAGGATGGCGCGGATTCTCCTCTTGGGGATGATCAGCGGCTTTCCGTGGGTGCTGATCGGAAGTTCACTGTCACTCTGGCTCAAGGAGGATGGCCTGTCGCGAAGCGCCATCGGATGGGCCGGGCTCATTTTCGGGGTCTATGCCTTCAACTTCCTGTGGGCACCCCTCATTGACAGGCTGCGCGTGCCGGTGCTGACCGACAGGCTTGGCCACCGAAAAGCGTGGATCATCACGCTTCAGGCGGTGATCCTCGCCTGTCTTCTGTTCTGGAGCACGATCGACCCGACCACGTCACTGGCGCTGGTGATCGGCGCCGGCCTGATCATCGCCATCTGTTCAGCTACACAAGACATCACCATCGACGCACTGCGGATCGAGCAGATCGACAAGGATGACGCAAAGGGCATGGCCGCCGGCGCCGCCGTGGCGGTTGTCGGTTGGTGGTCGGGCTATAAGCTTGGCGGGATGATCGCGCTGTTCCTTGCCGATCATCTGCAGACAAGCGGAGTCGAGAATTACTGGCAGATGACCTTTGTCGCGCTCGGCATTCTTGTGGTGCTGTGCAATGTCGGTCTGCTGTTCATTCCGGAGACCGGAACAAGGGAGCGTGCTGCCGACCAGCGCAACGCGCAACAGGCCATGGCCGCCCGCATGGGCGGCAAGGGGGCGCTCGTCCAGCTTGTCAGCTTCCTCACCACGACGGTGATTGAACCCCTGTGGTCATTCTTCCGCAAGAACGGCCTGCAGATCGGGATGATGATCCTGGCCTTCATCTTCCTGTTCAAGATTGGCGAGGCCTTCATGGGCAAGATGTCGATCATCTTCTACAAGGAAGTCGGCTTCTCGAAATCGGATATCGCGATCTATTCCAAGGGCCTTGGCTGGATCACGACCGTGGTCTTCACGCTGATTGGCGGATTGTTCGCGCTGCGCACAGGTGTTGTCAGGGCGTTGCTGGTTTCCGGCATCGCCATGGCGGCAACGAACATCCTGTTCAGTGTCCTGCACTGGGTCGGGCAGAATGAACTGATGTTCGCCATCGCGGTGATCGCTGATGATCTTGCCGCGGCCTTTGCCACAGTGGCCTTCGTCACCTTTATCTCGCTTCTGGTCGATCGCAATTACACGGCGACGCAATATGCGCTGCTGGCCTCGATCGGCACGCTCGGACGAACCTTGCTGGCCTCGTCATCGGGGGCGCTGGTCGACTGGCTGAATGGTGATTGGGGCATTTTCTTCATCATCACGGCGGTGATGGTGATCCCGGCGCTGGCCGTGCTGTGGATGCTGCGGGACAGGCTGCTTCCTCAGTCCGGCTGATTGCCAAGCCGCAGGATTGTAGCAGGCGCTTGCGAGGCGGCATCGGTGCGCGGCAACGCGTCTGACGCCGCCTCGATTGTCACTGCATGGTGATGCGCGTTGGCGTGAAGAAACCGGTCCGCCGACTGGAATATCCCGACATGGCCCGGCCAGAAGGCGAGATCGCCGCGCTGCGCCTGTGACGGCATGATGGTGGTTGTTCCGGTGCGGGCACGCGCCCATTCGAATTGCGGCCCGCTGTCGCGTGGGCAGGCAATACCGGCCGCCTGCAGCGCCAGTTGCAACAGGGCCGAACAGTCGATCCCGGCGGCGCTGCGCCCGCCCCAAAGATAGGGGGTGCCGATCAGACGCTCGGCAACGCTGACGAAATCGGATTCGGGGATGTTGACCGGTATGGCGGCGCGGGACGGCACATATGCAGTGCCGCCATCGGGAAGGTTGATGCTGGACCAGTCTACCCCGGTATCGCTGACCGATACCAGCGCCCCCATCGACAGTCGCCATATGGCTGGCGACTTTACGTCCGGCGCGGTGAGGGCGTGGACCGACGCCGCGGCGATCCGATGTGTTGGCGGGATGCAGGTGCGCAATGTACCGTCGCAGCGGATCCAGCCCTCATAGGAATCCGTTTCTAGCCGAACCCGTGCATGGCTGCCCGCCTGTTCGATGATCTCGACCGTCTCGCCATAGAGCGCCTCGGTGTCGAGCGGTGCCTTGTCCGACGGGTCCCGCCGGATCGGCAATGAAGGCACGCAAACCATTATTGATGTGCCGGCATCCCGTGTCCGGCGTTGCTGCCACCAGGCGGCAGCATCGAAATTCGGGCATGTCTTGTGCGTTTCGACGGCATCACGATGACCGACGACGCGCGCCTGCGGATATCGTTGCTGCCATTCCGCCAGAAGCGCGGCGAGGCTGTCCATCTGCGCGGCGGTAAAATTGTGCCGGCCAATCAGGCAGACGCCAAGGCTGCGGTCATTGACGCCGCGGACATGCGCGCCGCGCCAATATTCAGGGCGCCCTGCCTCGCACAGCCCGTCACGCCCGATCACCCGGTGATAGCCGATGCCATCCCATCCGAACCCGAGATGCATGGCCTGGATGTCGCGCGCCCGCAGAGGTTCATCATCGGGCGTGTCGGAACAATGCACAACAAGCAGCTCGATAGCGTCACTGTCGAGAAGGCCGTCAATGGAATGGGGATTCGTGCCGTTCATGTGCTGTCTCCTGACCCGGCCAGCCTAGCAGACGGGTCCGGCGCGGCAAGTCGCCCGGCCGGCATGGGAGCGGGCGCGCCGGTCGTCTGCGGGTGGCTCACCGGCAGGCCGGCCATATGGCGGGCCGCCAGATAGGCAAAACATTCGGCTTCGACAGCGTCACTTCGCCAGCCAACACTTTCCGCCGGATCGGTTGTCACTCCGGTTGCCGCGGTGATGGCCTTCATCAGCGTCGGGTTATGGCGTCCACCGCCACAGACAATCAGCCGTTCCACCTGTGTCGGCAGCATGTCCAGCGCCCGCGCCACGCCGGCCGCGGCAAGGGCGGTCAACAATGCGGCGCCATCCGAAAGTGACAACCCATCAGCCATTGAGAATGAAAAATCATTCCTATCCAGTGACTTTGGTGGCAAAGTTGAGAAATAGGGTTTGGCCATCAACCCGGTCAGCCGGGTGTGATCAACCGTTCCATTGGCGGCAATCCTGCCCCCGTTATCCATGGTGCCGGCGTTGTGACGCCGCACCCAGTCATCGATTGGCGCGTTTGCCGGCCCGGTATCGAACCCGATGAGCCTGCCATCCTTGCCCTGCCAGGTGATATTGCCGACGCCGCCGAGATTGAGCACGGCCACGCTTTCATCCATGCCGGCACGTTTGAGCAACGCCGCGTGATAGCTGGGGCAAAGCGGGGCACCATGCCCGCCCGCAGCCACATCGGCAGAGCGAAAATCAAATACCACCGGTCGCCCGATCATCGCCGCCATCAACCCGCCATCGCCAAGCTGGCGTGTCCGGCCCGTCTGGCCGGCAGTGGGAGGTCGGTGGAGGACAGTCTGGCCGTGGAATCCGACAGCGGTAATATCGTCAAACTTGAAAGCGTGGCTGTCTGCCGTTGCAATCACCGCCTGCGCCTGCGCGCCGGTCAGAGCATGTTCCGCCACAGCGAAGATCGCCGGTTCCGGTCCATCGAAGTTCCAACCCTGCGCCGCGGTGACGGCTTCGGTAATCAGCCTGCGCACATCATCAGGGTAGGGAATAATTGCCGCCGGGCCGAATTCCAAGATTCTCTCGCCATCGGTCTTCAGGAAGGCGATGTCGATCTCGCCATCGAGAACCGTTCCGGTCATCAGGCCGATATACCATCCGGGTGCGGTCATGTTATGTCCTCATTCGGTGCAGAGGTGATGAAGGTGTCGCTGGCCGGTCGCTGTCAGGCAGGCAGACTACATCATGAAACGCGGCGGGTGCCATGCGCAAGCCACGGCATGGCTCGCCGAACGGGATCGTGCTGGCGACAGGTGTCCTGCAGAGCCCTGAATGGCTTGACGCATCCTCGTCACATTGTGTCATAACCGGGGTGCGGTATAAGATTGGCGCGCGCATCTGCAACAGGGACCAGGTCCATCTTGGCTTCACATGAAAATCATATCGCTGATGGCCTGATAATCAGGGCAAGGAGGATGTTTCCGGGTGGAGGCGCGGTCCCGTTGCGTGACCGGATCATCACCATCAGAAGCGGCGTCATCGTGGATATCATGCCGGCGAACGGGCTTCGGGCCGAAAATAAGTCCCCGCCAGTCAGGCATTTCGATATCATCGCCCCGGGTTTCATCGATTTGCAGATCAATGGCGCTGGCGGCGTGATGTTCAATGACACGCCTGATACAGCAACGCTGGCGCGCATGGTGGCCGCCGCCCGCAGCGGCGGGACATGCCATATGTTGCCGACTTTCATCACCGCGCCGGGTACCGCCTATACAGCCGCCCTTGATGCCGTTGCGGCATGGGATGGCCCGGAAATTCCGGGGGTTCATCTCGAAGGCCCGTTCCTGTCGTCGGCGAAGCCCGGAATCCACCCACGCGAGGCCATCAGACGGATGAATGATGGTGACGTTGCCATATTGGTGGCGTTCGCCAAGTCCTTCGCGGGGCGTCTGCTGCTGACGCTGGCACCCGAAGAGGTGGATCCGGCGCATCTGGAAACGCTGCACGCTGCCGGTATCATCCTGTTTGCCGGCCATTCGCAGGCCACCGGCAGCGAGATTGCCAAAGCCGCCGAACGCGGGCTTTGCGGCGTAACGCATCTTTTCAACGCCTGTTCGCAGATCACTGCCCGCGATCCCGGTGTAGCTGGCATGGCACTGACTGACTGCAGGCTTGTGGCCGGCATCATCGCTGACGGGCATCATGTCGATCCGGTCAATCTGGCGCTTGCCGCCAGGATGATGAAGGGGCGCCTGTGTCTGGTGTCTGATACGATGCCGACCTTTGGCAGTGCCATGCAGCACTTCAGCATCGGCGAACGGCAGGTCAGGCTCGTTGATGGCCGTCTTCAGGCCGGGGATGGCACGCTTGGCGGCGCGCATCTCGGCCTTGACGAGGCTGTCCGGATGATGGTTTCGCAAGCCGGAATATCACTGGAGGCGGCGCTTGACATGGCAAGCGGGGTGCCGGCCGACATCCTCGGTCTTCAGGACCGCTACGGCCGAATCGAGGTGGGGCGACCCGCCAGCCTGACCTGTCTCGATGAGTCTCTGGCCACGCAGGCGGTGCTTGTCGATGGCGAGATGTCAGGAGGTGAGGGCGGCGACACAGGCGCGTGAGCCGTCACGGCCAAGCCGCTCATAGGCCGCGCGGACAGCTTCGACAAATGCCCGCTGTGCGTTGAGTTCAGGTTCGAAGATGCTGTCCATGGCAAGAACGGCGCCGACCGGATCATCTGTCCCGGTGGCAGTCTTCAGGCTGTCCGCAAGCGGGTCTCTGACATCGATCGGTGCGCCGGATTCATCCTGTCCTCCGACATAGCGAATCCATCCGGCGACGACCAGGCACAGGCCTTGCGGCACCACCCCCTGAGCCAGTCTGTCGGCAATCGTGCCCAAAATCCGCTGTGGCAGTTTCTGGCTGCCATCCATAGCGATCTGCCAGGTGCGGTGCCGGATCGACGGATTCTGATAGCGCGCCATCAGCGACTGGCAATAACGCGGGAGGTCCTCGCCCTCGGGTGTTTCCAGTGTTGGCAGGATTTCCTCCTGCCACAATTCGGTGCACAGCGCCTCGAATGGCGGGTCGGCCACGGTGTCGGCAATCGTCTCATGCCCGGCAAGATAGCCGAGATAGGCCAGCGCTGAATGGGTGCCATTGAGACAGCGAAGCTTCATCAATTCATGTGCTTCTACGTTGGACACAAACTGGACCCCGGCTGTGGCCCAGTCGGGATGACCTGCTGTGAAGCCGGTTTCGATCACCCATTGGCGGAACGGTTCATGGATCACGGCGGCTTCGTCCAGATACCCGGCGCTACTGGCCAGCGCGTCGATATCCGGCGGCGTTGTCGCCGGGGTGATCCGGTCAACCATCGTACAGGGAAAGGCGGCGTCCGTCTCGATCCAACCGGCGAGATCCGGGTCGATCTCATTCGCGAAGGCCGTCACTACCTTGCGCGCCATCCGGCCATTCATCGGCAGATTATCGCAGGTCAGAACGGTGAAGGGCGGCAGATTTCGTTCCCGGCGCGCTTTCAGTCCGGCAACGATGAAGCCAATGGCTGAAACCGGATTGTCCGGATTCGCCAGATCATGCCGGATATCGGGGTGATCCTGCAGCAATTCGCCTGTTTGCGGATCGCGGCAGTAACCTTTCTCGGTAATGGTGAGGGAGACAATCCTGATGGCGGGATCGGCCATTTTTGCGATGACGGACGCCGGATCCTCGGGCGCGACCATCACCTCGGTTATGGCATCCACCCGGCGCGCAATATCGCCACCCGGCCCCCGTTCCACCGCGGTATAGACGCAATCCTGCGGGGCCAGCCGGTCCCGCGTGCCTGATGATTGCAGGCTGACCGCGACAATACCCCACTCGCCTCCGGCCAGTTTCATCGCCTCGTCGGTCCAGGGGGCAAGGAAGGCCCGAAAAAAAGCACCGGGCCCCAGATGCACAATTCCCGGGGCGGGTGGTTTGCCTCGCCGTTGCAATCGCGGTGTGTCTGACATCGTAATCGGCACCCTCGGGCTAGAGATTATAAGCCTGTTTGGCAAGATTGTAGGTGAGCTCCCGCGCCACTTCAAACGCCTCCGATTCGCGCAGCCTGCCGGTGCCGACAAGATTCGCCAGATAGGCGCAGTCCGACCGCCGCGCCACATCATGTCGCGCCGGGATCGAGCAGAAGGCCCGAGTGTCGTCATTGAAGCCGGCGGTGTTGTAGAACCCGCATGTCTCGGTCACCGCCTCGCGGAATTTACGGATCCCCTCGAAGGAATCGAAGAACCACCAGGGTGGACCCAGCCTCAGCGCCGGATAGACACCGGCAAGCGGGGCCAGTTCGCGCCCATAGGCAGTTTCGTCAAGCGTGAACAGAATGATCTGCAATCCGGGTTCCAGCCCGACAGCATTCAGCAGCGGTTTCAACTCGTCGACATAGTCGGTGCGCCCGGGGATGTCGAAGCCCATGTCACGCCCATGCCACGCCAGAATTGCTTCATTGTGATTGCGGTGCGAGCCGGGGTGGATCTGCATCACCAGCCCGTCATCAAGGCTCATTCGCGCCATTTCGGTCAGCATCTGACCACGGAACAGATCGGCTTCCTGTAGGGTGCAGCCCCCCTTCAGCGCCTTCTGGAACAGCGCTTCGGCCTCGTGCCGGGACAGATCGGCGGTCCGCGCGCTGGCATGGCCATGATCGGTGGCGGTGGCGCCAAAGCTCTTGAAATATTCACGGCGGCTGCGATGCGCCGCCAGATAACCGTCCCAGCTTGCGGTGTCCTCGCCGGTCATCTCGCCAAGGCGCGCGACATTCGCGGCGAACCCCTGAAAATCCGGATCGATCACGGCGTCCGGACGGTATGTCGTGATGATCCGGCCGGACCAGCCGCTGTCGCGCATTTGTTGGTGCCAGCGCAAATCGTCGGTGGCGGCATCCGTGGTGGCCAATAGCTCGACATTGAAATGCTCGAAGAGCGCGCGGGGCCGGAAATCATCTCGCTGGAGGCAGCTGTCGATATGGTCGTAATAGGCGTCGGCGGTTTCGGCGGACAGCACCTCCTCGAGGCCGAACAGATGTTCGAAAGTATGATCCAGCCACAGCGCCGAAGGCGTGCCGCGAAAAAGATGGTAATGCGCGGCAAAGCAATGCCAGATCGCACGCGGATCGGATTGCGCGTCGCCGCCATCGGCGCGCGGGATACCCAGATCGCTCAGCGCGACCCCTTGGCTTGCCAGCATCCGGAACAGGTAATGGTCGGGAATGACCAGAAGTTCAGCCGGGTTTGGAAAGCGGTTGTTCTCGGCAAACCAGCGTGGGTCGCAATGGCCATGCGGGCTGATGATAGGCAGGTCACGGACCGACTCATAAAAGGCACGCGCCATGTCGCGAAGCCGTTGGTCTACGGGAAACAGGCGGTCCGGATCGGTCAGGGGCACGTCATCAACCTCACGTCATTGTCACATTCGGAAGATCGCAGAAAACGGCATCTTTGACATCTCCATTTTGTCGTTGTGAAGGTTTCAGCGCCGGGTCAGGCCACCTTCATCGATCAGGAAGTCGACAAGCTCATCAACCCCGACACTCTTGCGCATCGAACCGAAGATGAAGGGAAGGTCGCGCCGGCCGGCTGCCGTATCGGCCCGCATCCGGTCGAGATCGACCTCGACATAGGGCGCCAGCTCGATCTTGTTGACAACCAGCATGTCGGATTTCAACAGCGCCGGCCCTTTCTTGCGCGGGATGTCGGCGCCCATGCAGACATCAATGATGTAGATCGTCAGATCGACAAGTTCGGGACTGAAGGTCGCGGCCAGATTGTCGCCGCCGGATTCGATCAGGATCAACTCCAGATCGGGGAAGGCGGCGTTCAGGTCGGCGACAGCGGCGAGGTTGACCGAGGCATCCTCGCGGATTGCCGTATGCGGGCAACCGCCGGTCTCAACCCCCCTGATCCGTTCCGCTGGCAGCGCCTGCGCGCGCAAGAGATAATCCGCATCCTCGCGGGTGTAGATATCATTCGTAATCACTGCCATCGACAGGTGCGGCGACAGCGCCCGGCACAATGCCTCGGTCATGCTTGTCTTGCCGGCTCCGACAGGGCCGCCGATGCCGACACGAAGCGGCCCGTGCTTGAGTGTCGCAGTAGGATTGGATATCGCGCTGCTTGTCATGTTCGGTAGATCCGCTGTTCGGCTGCTTCATGTTCAAGTGATGCCAGTTCTGCGCCTGTTGCAAAGCTGCCGATCTGATCGGCCGGCGTCGCAAGGGCTGTGTTGGCAGCTGCGTCAATCTCGGGCATCAGCGCGACAAGACATTGCTGCCCGTCAAGCTGGCCGATGGGAATGGCGCGGACCGCCACTGAAATCTGATTGGTGCACCAGGATTGCAGGAATGCCCTCACAAGCTGACCTTGACCCAGACCGACTCTGGCCCCGGCATGGCCGACCGCGACCGGATAGACAAGGCCGGCGGTCAGCTCCAGCCCGTGCGTCGCGTTGACAATCTGCGTGAACGCGCGCCCGAGTTCGGTTGTCTCAAGATGGCGCTCAGCGCCGGCACAGAGCGACAAACACAGATCATTCACATCCTCGCCTTCAAAGGCACGGGCGACGATGACAGCGTCGGTCTGCGCCGCGCCATGATGCAGTGCCATGGACAACCATGACTGCAACTCCTGCCGACTTCCGACGCTGCCGTTGGCGATGGCTGTTTCAAGCCCGGCCGAATAGCTGAAAGCCCCGATCGGGAAGGCCGGCGAAAACCAGTTCTGAATGATCTGTTGATGAAGGGCGGCCGTCATTGCTTGATCCGTCATTGTTTGATCTGTCATTGTTTGATCCGTCAGTGCATGATCCGTCAATGCTGATGCCCGTGGGTGCGGCCATGCCCGAAGGCGCCGCCCTCGGGGCGGAACGGGGCGGTGAGGGGGCTTACAGTGGCGCCAAGTCGCTCTAGCATCGCCTGTAGCACCGAATCATCGCGGATGAGCAGATGATCACCGCAGATCTGGCAGGGCGTGTGGCGGTTGCCGATATGCCAGGCAATTCGTGGCAGATTTTCGTGGCGTACGGCCAGCAGGGATTCACTGGCGGCGCGGATGGCGATCACCCGCCCGTCATCAAGCTGAAAGCCTTCGCCATCATTCACCGAGCGCGTTTCGGCAAGCTCGACCAGAAAGGCCTCGCCGCCATCACTGGTCAGTTTCTTCCGGCGGATGAACCGGGCCTCATAGTCAAGCGTCACCGTGTCCTGCGCGGTGTCGTCATGAAGATGATGTCTGATGGTCTGCGCAATATGCATGACGCGGTCCTCCATTCCCTTCAGAACAGGAAATAGCGCTGTGCCATAGGCAGTTCCTCTGCCGGCTCGCATGTCAGCAATTCGCCATCGGCCCGCACCTCGTAGGTTTCCGGATTGACCTCGATCTGCGGGCAATAGCTGTTATGGACCATATCGGCTTTCGAGATGGTACGGGTCTTCGCAACAGCCAGTGTTCTCTTCGCAAGGCCAAGCCTCGTGCCGATATCGTCATCCTGCGCCGCCGCACTGACAAAGCTGACAGCCGATTGCTCGACCGAGCGGCCATAGGCCCCGAACATCGGGCGCGTATAGACAGGCTGCGGGGTCGGAATCGAGGCGTTCGGGTCACCCATCTGAGCACAGGCAATGCTGCCGCCAAGAAGCACCATTTCCGGTTTCACGCCAAAGAAGGCCGGATGCCACAGCACCAGATCAGCGCGTTTGCCGATCTCGATCGACCCGATATGGCCGGAAATGCCATGCGCGATCGCCGGATTGATGGTGTATTTGGCGACATAGCGCTTTACCCGCACATTGTCATTGTCACCGGTTTCCTCGGGCAGTCGGCCGCGCTGTACCTTCATCTTGTGGGCGGTCTGCCAGGTGCGGATGATCACCTCGCCAACGCGTCCCATGGCCTGGCTGTCCGAGGCGATGATCGAGAACGCGCCCATATCGTGAAGGATATCCTCGGCGGCAATCGTCTCGCGGCGGATCCGGCTTTCGGCAAATGCGACATCTTCCGGGATCGACTTGTCGAGGTGATGGCAGACCATCAGCATGTCCAGATGCTCTTCCAGCGTGTTGACGGTGTAGGGGCGGGTCGGGTTTGTCGAGGATGGCAGAACATGTGGCTCGCCGCAGATCTTGATGATGTCGGGCGCGTGCCCCCCGCCAGCACCCTCGGTATGAAAGGCATGGATGACGCGGTTCTTCATCGCGGCGACGGTGTTCTCGACAAAGCCGCTTTCATTCAGCGTATCGGTATGGATCATCACCTGGACATCCATCGCATCGGCGACTGACAGGCAATTGTCGATGGCGCCCGGCGTCGTGCCCCAATCCTCATGCAGTTTCAGTGCGCAGGCGCCACCACGGACCTGTTCCTCAAGCGCGGCCGGCAGTGAGGCATTGCCCTTGCCGGCAAAGGCAAGGTTCATCGCAAAGGCATCCGCCGCCTGCAGCATCCGCCCGATATGCCATGGTCCGGGTGTGCATGTCGTCGCCAGCGTGCCATGTGCCGGGCCGGTGCCGCCGCCAAGCATCGTCGTCAGACCGGAATGCAGCGCGTCATCGATCT
Source organism: Alphaproteobacteria bacterium (assembly GCA_009920665.1). Classification (GTDB taxonomy): domain Bacteria; phylum Pseudomonadota; class Alphaproteobacteria; order Puniceispirillales; family Puniceispirillaceae; genus UBA8309. The sequence goes on from RFZL01000015.1 coordinate 18,518, forward strand.
GTTGCGGGCAGATGAAATGGATATGGCTGTCAAACCCGCCGGCAGTCAGAACATGACCTTCACCGGCAATGGCCTCGGTGCCGGGACCGATGATGATGTCGACCCCGGGCTGCGTGTCCGGATTGCCGGCTTTGCCGATGCCGGCGATGACGCCGCCCTTCAGGCCGATATCCGCCTTGAAGATGCCGGTGACATCAACGACAAGGGCATTGGTGACCACCGTGTCGACGGCGCCGTCTGCGCGGGTGGTCTGGGATTGGCCCATGCCGTCACGGATGACCTTGCCACCGCCGAATTTCACCTCCTCGCCATAGGTTGTGAAATCCTTTTCCACCTCGATGATCAGGTCGGTATCGGCAAGCCTTACCCGATCACCCGTGGTTGGGCCATACATGTCGGCATAGGCCGCGCGGGATATCTGTTTTGGCATCAGAGGTCTCCCATGATCTGCTGGTTGAAACCGAAAACGCGGCGGCCCCCGGTGAGCGGGACAAGTACCACCTCTCGGCTCTGGCCCGGCTCGAACCGGACGGCTGTTCCGGCGGCGATATCAAGGCGCAGGCCGCGCGCTGCCGCTCGGTCGAAGTCGAGCGCCGCGTTTGTCTCGGCAAAATGATAGTGGCTTCCGACCTGAACCGGGCGGTCGCCCGTGTTGGCGACAATGAGGACGGTTTGTCCGGCGCCGGCATTCAGTGTGATCTCGCCATCCGCTGGCAGAATTTCTCCCGGAATCATAATAGGGGGAATCATGACGCGCCTCCCTTGCGGATCGGGTGATGGACGGTGACAAGCTTGGTGCCGTCGGGGAAGGTGGCCTCGACCTGCACGTCATGAATCATCTCGGGAATTCCTTCCATGCACTGGTTGGCCGTGATGACATGGAAGTCGGTGATCAGGGCGATGGCCTCGGGATGATTCAGTTTGACGCCGCGTTCCAGCCTGCCGCGTGCCACCATTGCCGCGAGGCTGACAAGAAGCTTGTCCTTTTCTCGGGGAGTCAGTTTCATGGCCTACCCTTTCATTGCCATACGCGCGGCACCTGAACGCCACCCAATGTTGTCAAAAAATGTCTGAGATCCTGTTTGCCGGCCATGGTGTCGCGCGCCAGCATCCGCATCACCGCTTTGCCGTTCCATGCCGACATGGCGGCACGCGAAATCATATTGTCCAGCGCCGCGTTCATGTCGGCGTGGATCTGCGCGGCGCGGGGGCCGACATAGACGGCCACTGCCATCATCTGTGCCCCGTCTGCGGCGGCGCTGTTGAAAAGACAGCGATCGATATCACCGTCCAGGCGCAGCGCTTCGGCATGAACAAGCCGTCCATCACGGTGTATCCGCCAGCGATCAGTGAAGGTGCAGCTGTTCAGCGTTTCGCCCATGGCATACCGCCCGAACACAAGCGATTCGAGAATCAGGCACTCGCTGTCCTGATCCATATCGACATCGATGCGCCGCGCAAGGCGGCTGTGGTCAAACAGGATCGTTTCCTGCGGCAACCAGTGAAGTCTGGCGCCATTCGTTGCGGTGAGTTTCACATCAAGGCGCGCCGCGTCATCACCGCTGCTGCGATAGGCGCGTTCCGCAGCCTGTGTGGTGACGGTAACGTCGCTGGCATCGGCGCTGGATCGATAGGTGAAACTGTCTCCCCCGGTGATGCCGCCAGCAGTGTTGACAAGCACGACCTCGTTTGACGGGGCATGGTTTCGTGGCAAAAGTGCTTTTGCCGAGCCTGAGTGGAACAGCACTTCAAGCGCGTTGTTGCGGAACGCCGTTCTTATTGTTCCACGCGCCCGTTGCAAAGATTGTGGAAATGTCGCGGTGCCATCCATCATGATAAATCCAGACTAAGACTGAATGGCTCCGATTCCAACCTGCCACGGGCCGGTGAACGGGCCGATACAGTTAAACAGGTCCGAAGACTTCCAGTGCATGAGGATATGAAGTCCGGCCAGTGCTCGACACCGCAAAAATCCGGTCATGGTGCTGCAAAAAACGCAGCATGTAGGAGGCTGATTGCCACAATGCCACACCTGACTGCGCGGCAATATCAGCAAAGGCCTCGCTTGTTGCAGGATTGACGGGGATGCCATCGACGTGGCGGCGCGTGGCCTCGTCCCATTCCCGGTCGTCGGGGGCCATAACCCGCGCATCATCGCGTTGCGGACTGTTGCGAAGCTGGGTCAGATAATGGCGCATGCCCGCGCTGAACAGCTCCAGACCGACAAAAGCCGACGGGTCGAGCGCGTTGATAAAAGCCCCGAGCGCGCGCGGTATGGACAGGTCTGGATCATCCATCGATATCAGATCGGGGGAAATGCGCATGCGGTCATCACGGCCGAGAATAGCTCAATCACCTCACCAGATTGAAATCCGGCAGGTTCCGGAATGGATGCAAAGCCGGCCAGTATGTCCTATGGTCTGGAAATGATGACGATTTATGTCGATGCCGATGCCTGTCCGGTGAAAGAGGAAGTTACAACCATTGCCATTCGCCACGAATGCCGTGCGGTGATGGTCTGCAATGGCGGCATCCGCCCGAACCCGCACCCGCTGATCGACTTGGTAATTGTCGATGATGGTCCGGACGCGGCGGATATCTGGATCGCCGACCAGGCTGTGGCAGGCGATATCATCATCACCAATGATATTCCGCTGGCGGCGAAAAGCGTTGGCAATGGCGCCGCTGTGTTGCGTCCGGATGGCAGCCCGATCACCGCCGCCAATATTGGCGCCATTCTGGCGACGCGTGACCTGATGGCCGACATGCGCGCCGCCGACCCCCTTCACCGGACGGCTCAGGGGCAGGGAAAGCCGTTCTCGAAAGCGGATCGTGGCCGGTTTTCGCAGGCGCTTGACCAGCTGGTGTCGCGGCGATCGGGGTGAGGGCGCTCAGGCAGCCTCGCCGGCGACAAAGCCCGAAGACCACGCCCACTGGAAATTATACCCGCCGAGATGTCCTGTCACATCGACCACTTCTCCAATAAAGAACAGGCCGGGCTGCGAGCGCGCCTCCATTGTCCTTGCGGACAACTCGCCAACATCGACGCCGCCAAGCGTGACTTCGGCGGTGCGATAACCCTCGGTGCCACTTGGCGTGACCTGCCAGCGATTGATCCGGCCGCCAACCCTTGCCAGCGCCGTGTTGGGCTGGTCGGCAAGACGGCCCGAGATCACCATTTCATCGAGGATATCGGCGGCGAGACGGCGCGGCAGACATTCACCGAGCGCCGTCAGCACCTCCTGTCGCGGCGTCTGCGTCTTGCGTTCTGTCAGCCAGGCGGCGGCATCGATGTCGGGCAGCAGGTTGATCCTGATATCGGTGCCTTCATCCCAATAGGAGCTGATCTGCAGGATCGAGGGGCCGGACAGGCCGCGATGGGTGAACAGCAGCCCTTCGCGGAACATCGTCTTGCCGTGCTGCACCTCGGCATCAACCGACAGGCCGGACAGTGCCTTGCATCTGGCGAGGAAATCAGCCTGAAAGGTGAGGGGAACAAGCGCCGGTTTTACCGCCGTGACTTTCAGTCCGAACTGTCTGGCGATATCATAGCCGAACCGTGTCGCACCGATCTTCGGAATCGACAGGCCGCCAGTGGCGATGACCAGTGACTGGCAGGAAATTGCGCCGTTGTCCGTAGTGACAAGATAGCCGTCCAAGTTCGCCTCGACACGCTGCACGCCGGTATTCAGGCGCAGTTCGGCGCCGGCATCACAACACTCGTCAAGAAGCATGTCGATAATCTGTTGGGCGCTGTCGTCGCAGAACAGCTGACCAAGCTTCTTTTCATGAAAGGCGATCTGATGCTGCGTGACAAGCTGCACGAAATCATCCTGGGTGTAGCGGGCAAAAGCGGATTTGCAGAAATGCCTGTTGGTCGACAGGAAGGCCGCGGGGCTGGAATGCAGATTGGTGAAGTTGCAGCGACCACCACCGGAGATCCGGATTTTCTCGGCCGGCTTGCGGGCATGATCAAGGATCAGAACTGACCGTCCGCGCCGTCCAGCCACACGACCGCACATCAGGCCTGCGGCACCGCCACCAATGATCACAACATCGCGTATTTCCATCATGCCTTCATCAGTTTGGTTACCTTCGGGCAAAGGCCGGTCGACAGGCATCTTTGGGGATGGTGCCTGAGATTCATCAGCTTGAGACCCATGATGGCCATCATTGCCGCGAAGGGGAGGTGTGGCATCGGGTCATCGCAAGACGGCAGGGCATCGGTCCGGTGAGCACAGGCTGGCTAGGCGTCATCCTTGTCCTGCTGAAGCGTTTCCAGCACCTGCTTCTGCAACAGGCCAAGCGAAGCGGCGATCAGCATGATCGCCTTGTTTTTCTTCATTCCCTGTTTGCGGTACGCTGCGAACAGCCGTCTTATCGTTTCAGTCTCGGCGGTGCGAGATGACATGTGAACGGTTTACCTCGTCTGAAATGGACCATCGAAACCCTTGAATGCGAGAGGTCGTCACTTTCAACCTTGATTGTCATCATAGTGCAATGGCAGAGACATGAACAGATGTTCGGCAGTCACCCGATTTTGTGGTTCCGATCACAGTTGCCAGTCGTCTTAACCTTTGTGGGACGCTTCAATCTTGAGTCGTATGTGATCGCCTGCCGTGATCGGAGGGTATTGCGCCCCGCTTCCCTCACAGCTTGCAAGACATTCGATCTTCGCGTCATAATCCGGATGCATGAAATAGCCGATTGAGATGCGGCGGGACATGGCGTCATGAAGGTTTTCCGGCGTCACGACACGATGCATGGTTGAAACCCATTTGCCATTCGTCCAGCGTTGCATCATGTCGCCAAGATTGACCACAAGCGCCCCTTCAGGTGGTGAAACGGGTGCCCATTCTCCTTCACGCTCAACCTCCAGGCCGCCATTGGCGGTGGTCATGGCGAGGATTGTCAGCGCCCCGTAATCAGTATGCGCGCCCGTGCGGAGCTGGCCAGGCAAGGGCGGTTCCGTCAGGGCCGGATAATGATGTACCGACATGATCGAAAAATGTTTCTGGATCAGGGGCGTGAAATGCTCTTCCGGCATGTTGGCCGCAACCGCGAAAATCCTAAGAATGTTGGCCGAGAGCGTTTCGAAGGCACGGTAGAGATCAAGCAGGGAAGCGTCCAGCCCGGTTGGCGTATCTGGCATGATATTCGGAGCATAGGCAGTTACTGCCTCGGGAATATGGGCAAAGTCGGCGGCATGATCATCTATCGGCCCGAGAAACAGGCTTTCGCGCAAGTCCTTTGGTGCATCCTTGCCAAGTGTCGCGGACAATCCGCGTGTCGCCAGGCCGTGATAACCGCGCTGCTTGGCCGGACCGGACGGGTGCCATTTCGCCTTTTCATCATCAGGCAGATCAAAAAATTCAAAGCCCTTGGTGAACGCCGTTTCGAGGAGCGATTGCGGGATGCCATGCCCGGTCAGGACAACAAATCCAATGCTTCGCGCGGCGCTGGCAACTTCTGCCGCAACCTCTTCCTTGCCACCGGCATCGCCGGCAAGGAAAGGAGCTATGTCGATGGTGGGAATTTCACAGGTCATGATGTTTCCAATCTGGCGATCACATGGTCATAGGGAATGTCAGTTGTAATCAGGCCGCCTGACAGCAGGGCCGATTTCAGCTTTACAAAGGCGGCGACGGGCAGGTCGGTCTGTCGCGCCCAGAGATTTGACGATTGATAGCCTGCTATCGCGGCGGCCAGAATGGTCAGCGGCACCTCTGGAAACAGGGTGCCGAGCTCGGCCGCGATATCGTCAGCTGGTTCTATGGTGAGTGCGTCGAGTGCACGGCCAACGCCTGTCAGCAGCGATTGGCAAATAGCACGGTTGTTCTGAAAATAACTGCGGGTCGTGTAGAAGCTTGTATAGCCGATATCGCCGCGGTCGGCGAAACGATGCCATATGTATGCCTTGCCATCCGCAAGCGCGCTGGAGGCATAAGGTTCCAACACCTGGGCAACGTCGATCTCGCCAGTCGCCAGTTTGCCGGGAAAGGTACTCATTGCGGCACGTTCGGCGATATCGAGATTCGATGGCTCGATGCCGGCGCGGGTCAGATCATCCTGGAATGTCATCCAGGGGGTTGGAACCTCCTCGGATATCGCCAGCCGTTTACCGCGCAGATCGTGAAAGTGAAAATCCGGATTTGGCTCGTGGCCGATCAGGATAAAGGGGTCGCGCGCGACGATCTGCCCGAAGGCGACAAGCTGACAGTCCGGATCACGATCATGGTGCAGCATCACGCGCATGGGGCCGCCCCATGAAATGTCGGCCCGGCCGGCAAGCAGCCCCTCGGCGGTCTCTACCGGGTCCGGTGACAGGTGAATGGCGACATCCAGGCCCTCATCCCTCCAGAAACCGCGGCGGTCAGCCAGATAGAATGGTGTGTAGACAATGGTACGCAGGTTTTCATAGAGAGTGATCATGGACCGCTTGCTGTCTGTTCCTTGTAAAGGTCGCAAATTCACCTTGTCGCTTTTGGCCGCGACAGTAAACAGCTTCCAGCAGTTATTCACGATGCCACTGCTTGTGGCCATCCTGATGGCCCGCTTGGCTAGCTTTTGATGCTGTTGGCGCCGGCCATATAGACACTGATCCCTGTGATCTTGCCATCACGCATGGAAAATACATTCGCATTGGATTTCGGCTCCGGCGCCGCCGGGCCGGAATAGGTTACTGTGAACTGGCTGGCGATGCGCCCACAGGATGCTGACGGCGAATGGGTGAAGTCGTGATGCCGCGCTTTCACCATCATATCCGGCGACACCTCCCAGCGCGCCGCAAAAAGCGAACGAATTGCCGCCCTGCCATGGTGGGTGATGTCGTGGGTTTCGATGCGTAGCACGCAGTCTTCGGCCAATATGTTGGCAAGGGCGTCACTGTCGCGATCATCCAGCACTGTGAAATAGCGCATTGCCAGCTGGATCAATTCTTCATCTGTCATGAAACAGTACCCTCAGGAAGGCTGGTAATGTGATCGGTGATACCGCCCGGTGTTGTCAGCCAGAGTTCTGCCCGCTTTTCGAGAATTCTCGTCAAAGCGCGGCGTAGCGCGTGCAGGCGAAAGGGCTGGCCGATCACAAAGGGATGCAGGACGATGGTGAACACAAGCGGATACTTTCGCGCCTGCGTCATCATCTCGTCAAAGTGATCGATAATCATCTCCTCGAATTCCTGCCCTGTATGGTGCCTGAACACCTGAGCCGGGCTGTCATTCAATTCGATCGAATATGGCACTGACAGGATCGGGCCGGCACGCGTTTTCATCCAGAAGGGTTGATCATCCGCCGGCCAGTCGAGCATGTAGCTGTAGCCGGCCTCCTTCAGCAGATCGAGTGTGACATCCGATTGCACGATATAGGGGCCAAGCCAGCCCCGCGGTGCGGTTCCGAAATGTCTGGTTATTGCTGCTGTCGTCTCTGCGATCATCGCCCGCTCGGCGGGTTCGTCCATGATGTCCTGGCGTTCCGAATTGGTTATCCCGTGACCGATCACCTCATCGCCGCGGGCACGGATTCTGTCAACAATCTGCGGGCAGTTCTCCAGAACCGCTGCGTTCAGATTGTGTGATGCTGGCAGGCCCAATTCATCAAGCAGATCGAACAGGTACCAGAGCCCGACCCGATTGCCATAATCGCGCCAGGCATAGTTGCGGGTCGTCTGCGCGGCGCCCGCCACCGTGTGGTCGCTGCCAAGCCCGGTCATGAAGGAAAACCATTCGATATTGTTACAAATGCAGACCGCCAGTCGCTTGCCGCCGGGCCAGTCATAAACAGGGCGATCAGGGAGGGCGCTGAAGGCATATCTGTCGTGATATTGAATGTCCATGATGATCCTCTGCCTTGATGGAAGTGCAAGGTTGACAAGGTCCTGACCTTCTCGTCAACTGCTTGACGTTTGTAATGTAAAGGGTGATGCGCATGAAGCCGTGGTCCGGAGTGATAACCGATGAGGAAGAACGACGATACGCATCAGCCGGTTTTGGTGGCTCTGGCGGATTTGGCAGCCGGCCAGCACTTTTGATCATTGATGTTCAGTACCGCACCGTTGGCACAACCAGAAAGCCCTACTGGGACGCCATCACCGAATATCCGACATCATGCGGTGAAGTGGGATGGCACGCTGTTGATCGCATCGTGCCGCTGCTCGCCGTTTTCAGGGACAAGGGGTTTCCGGTCCTGTACCCGCATGTGGCACCAAAGAACGCCGCCACCGATGGCGGGCGTCTGGCCCAGAAAATTCCATCGATCATGGGGATCGATGAAAAGGGGTATGAATTCGTTAAAGAGCTTGCTCCTGTCGCCGGAGACGTTCTGCTTCCCAAAAAACACCCAAGTGCCTTTTTCGGCACTCCGCTTACCAGTCATCTGATTGATTTGGGCGTTGATACGCTGGTGGTCACGGGCTGTACCACTTCGGGGTGTGTCCGCTCGTCGGTAACCGATGCCTTCGCCCTCAACTTCAAGGTGATTGTCCCCGAGGACTGCGTCTATGACCGGGCGCCAACCTCGCATGCGGTCAATCTGTGGGACATGAACGGCAAATACGCGGATGTGATGCCATCCGATGACGTGGTCAAAATTCTGCAGGAACGGGAGGCTGCCACATGAGTGCGGTAAAAGTTGGCGAAAATCTGGATGAACTTGTTTCCTTTCTGATCAGCACTGAATGGACGGATATCCCGGCAGCGGTGCAGCACCGCGCGGCGCTTGTTCTGTGTGACGACCTTGGCGCCATGGTTGCGGCGCGCGGCGAGCCGGAAATAATTGCGCTGCATGATGGCGTCGCCGCCAGCGCCGGCACCGCCGAGGCAACGGTGTTCAATGCCAGGGGACATCGGCTTGATCGCTATTCCGCCGCGCTGGCAAATGGTTGCGCCGGGGACTGGGCCGAACTGGATGAAGGATATCGGCGGGTGATTTGCCATGCCGGGGTCTACTGCCTGCCAGCCTTGTTGGCCGAGGCCGAGGCCGAGGAACATACCACGCAGGATTTGATGCGGGCGCTTGTGCTTGGCTATGAGGCAGTCGCCAGGGTGGCGCGTGTCTTTACCTTTTCGAACCTTGTTCTTCATCCGCATGGCAGTCTTGCAGCCATTGGCGCGGCGGCGGCGGTGGCCATGTTGCGACGGGTGCCACAGGATGAGGCGGTCGGGGCGATTTCCAGTGCCGCCACGATGGTACTGCCCGGTCCTTACACGCATCCCATTCAGGGATCACTGGTCCGAAATGTCTGGCCCGGTGTAGCGGCGCAGACAGGCCTTCGTGCCGTCGACTGGTCGCGGATGGGTATTCGCGGCCTGCCATCAGCCCTTCATGATGTCTATGCCGATGCGTTCGGGGCACAGCCTGACGCCTTGCAACTGACCGAGGGACTTGGCACCGCCTGGGCGATCTCGGATGGCTATCACAAGATCTTTGCCTGTTGCCAGTACGGGCATGCCACCATCGAGGCAACTTGCAAGTTGCTGGAGAGGGTTTCTGTCGACAGGGTTGAGTCGATACATCTGGAAACCCATCAGAAGGCCTGGATCATGGACAATCCCGATCCAACCACCACGATCGCGGCAAAATTCTCGATCCAGCACATCGCGGCCACCGCCGCCATTCACGGAGGTGGTGGCGCCGAGGCCTTTTCATCGGAATCATTGCGGAACCCGGATGTGGCTTCGCTTCGCCACAAGGTCAGCACATCGCCCTATGAACCGCTTCCTGACTGGCCGAATGACCGTCCAACGCGCGTCATCTGGACATTGGACGATGGCTCGAAGCTTACCGAGGAGGTGCTCAGTGCGCGCGGTGGTCCTGATCTGCCTTTCACACCGGAGGAAATCCGCGCCAAGATTTGCAGCATTGTCGATGTGCCTTATCCGGCCATGAGCGATATCACGAACGCAATCCTCGATCTCGACCCGGTCACCCTGTCCCGCGCATGGCACGAGATCGTCGGCGACATGACAGGGTCATGAGCGACACTCTGGACCTTCTGGTCATCGGGGCCGGTGCCTGCGGGCTGGCCGGGGCGATATCGGCACATGATGCCGGCGGCAATGTGGCGATACTGGAAAGCCGTGACCGGCCGGGGGGCAATTCGGCGCTGTCAACGGGGTCGATCCCCGGCGCCGGCTCCAGATATCAGCACGCTGCCGGAATCGAGGACAGTCCCGAGCGGATGATCGATGACCTGATCAGGGTCGCGGGGCACCATGATGCGGATGATCTGACGCGGATGGTTGCCACGGAATGTGGCGCTTTGTGCGAGTGGCTGATTGATGATCTTGGTGCCTGCATGGAGTTGATTACGGCCTATCGGCATATCGGCCATTCGGTTGAACGCCTTCACGCGCCGCGGTCGCGCCGGGGACAGGATCTTGTCGATGATCTGCTGCGGTTTGTGGCCGAGAGGGATATCCCCATCGCGGTCGGGAACAGGGCAGAAAATCTGCTGGTAGATGACGGCAAGGTCGTCGGCGCGATGGTCGATGGCGAGGTTGTTGCCGCGCGCAAGGTATTGTTGGCAACGAACGGCTTTGCCGCCGACAGGGATCTGGTAGCCGAATACTGCCCCGAGATTGCCGTGGCTGAATATTTCGGTGCACCGGGCAGCACCGGTGACGCGATACGCTGGGGGCGCGAACTTGGTGCGGCATTCGGCAATATGGGGGCCTATCAGGGTTATGCCGCCGTTGCCTATCCGCAAGGCCAGCTCCTGTCCTGGACAACATTGGAAAAGGGCGGGATTCTCGTTGGCAGGAACGGGAACCGTTTCGGTAATGAAGATCTCGGCTATTCGGGCTTTGCGGCGCATGTGCTGGGTCAGGGAGAATTCGCCTGGGCGATCTATGATGCCCGCATCCACCAGATTGCCGAGGCGGAGGAGGAATATGCCGAGATGTCGGGGATGGGGGCCGTGACCTGGGCTGATACCCCGGCAGAACTGGCCGAGAAAGTTGGGCTTGATGCTGGCGGCCTGGTAAACACCGTTGCTGCCTATAACGGTGCTGCTGGCGGCGAGGGTGATGATGCGTTCGGGCGGACAGCCTTTGCGCTGGCCCCGCTTCAGCCACCCTTTGCGGCGGTCAAGGTCAAGCCCGGCCTGTTTCACACCCAGGGCGGCCTGCTTGTTGATGCCGAGGCAAGGGTGCGGAAATCGGCCGGTGGAACGGTTCCGAACCTGTTCGCCGGCGGCGGTGCTGCGGCAGGCATCAGTGGCCGTGACGGGGCCCTTGGCTATGCGTCCGGCAATGGTCTGATTACAGCGCTGGTGCTTGGACGACGGGCCGGTTTGACAGCGATGAAAGAGATTGCCGCGGGATCATGAGTGAAGAGTTATGAGCGGGGCTGGCATCATTGCCGATTTCGCCGCACGCACAATGCGTGATGGCGTGCCGCAGGAGGTGCTGAACGCTGCTCGCCTGCATTTTCTGGATGCCATCGGTGTTGGCATCGCCGCCTCGACAGTGGCTGATAATGCAACCTGGTCACAGGCTGCCACATCTGGCGGTGCCAGCCTTCTTGGCGGGGGAGCGGCCGAAGCAGGCGCTGCGGCGATGATCAATGGCGCGCTGATCCATGCGCTTGAATATGACGATACACATATCGGGTCTGTCGTGCATGGTAGTGCTGTCGCTGCCCCTCTGGCACTTGCTGTCTCTCAGTTCTGTGCCGCCAGCGGCCGCGACCTGATCCGTGCCTATATTATCACCTGGGAGGTGGCCATCCGCATTGGCCTTGCCGGACCGGGCGCGTTTCAGGAAAAGGGGTTTCAGGTGACGTCTGTCGGCGGTGCCATCGGCGCTGCTGCCGCCGCCGCGCAGATACTGGGACTGGACCGTCAGCAGACAATATGTGCCATTGGCATTGCTGGCGGACAGGCGTCCGGAACACTTGCCTTTCTTGCCGATGGGGCGATGTCGAAAGCTCTCAATCCGGGATGGGCGGCGCGAACCGGTATCGAGGCTGCGCGGTTGGCGCTGGCAGGCATGACCGGACCGGCAACGGTACTTGAAAGTCGATTCGGGGTGATGAGCAATTTTGGCCATGGCGCCAGCCAGCTCGACGATAATCTGTTCAATCTCGGCAATGACTGGTTTCTGAGGGAAGCAGCTTTCAAGCTGTATCCTTGCTGCCACTACATCCATCCTTTTCTCGAGACAGTTGAACAGATTATGGCAGAAGGTGTCACGGCGGCGGATATTGTCGACCTCACCGCCTTTGTGCCGCCACCGGCAGCGCCGCTCGTGTGCGAGCCCTGGGAGCGCCGGCAGGAACCGGCTTCAGGCTATGACGGAAAATGGGGGCTTGCCTACTGCATGGCGCTGATGTTTCTGCACGGCCGTGTTGATGTTGCCAGTTTTGAAACACCACCCCTGGCTGATGTGATTTCGCTGGCAAGGAAAATGACATGGCAACCGATGCAGAATCACGGTTTCCCGAAACGATTTGCCGCCCAGATTGACGTTCGAACGGCTCAGGGGACTGTCAGCGCTGGAGTGCCGCAAGTGCGGGGCGCGCCGGACCGCCCTGTTGATCGGTCCGATATCGTCGCGAAATTCACCGGCAATGCCTCGCGTCGCCTTGATGCCGCCAGAGTTCAGCAGCTGATGGACATCATCCTCAACATCGACATGATGGCTGACACCGAGGACCTGCAAGGGCTGCTTGCGTAATCACCCCATCAGGCTTGGCAGGAACAGGACGATGGACGGAAAGGCGATCAGCAGCGCCAGCGTGAAGATGTCCATGATCAGGAATGGCGTGACTCCGGCGAAAACCTCTTCCAGTCTGAGTTTGACCGGTGACGCCGAACGGACAACATAGACATTCAGGCCAACCGGCGGCGTGATCAGGCTGATTTCGGCCAGTTTGATCGCGATAACGCCCAGCCAGATCGGATCATAGCCGACACTTGTCATGATCGGGAACATCACCGGCAGGGTCATCACCATGATGGCGATCGGATCAATCAACATACCGAGGATAAGATAGAGGATCGCAAAACCGATCAGATAGGCAATCGGCGAGAGTTCCAGCGCGATCATCCATTCCGAGATATCCCCGACGAGTCCGGTATAGGTCAGGAAGCGCGCAAAGATGATGCCGCCGATGACAATGATGAAAATCGTCGAGGTGGTGATCCCGGCGTCCTTGAAGGTATCGACAAGCAATCTGCCATTCAGCTTGCGCTTGGCGGCGACAATCATAAAGGCACCAAACGCGCCGACCGCGCCGGCGTAGGTCGGGACGAAGAACCCCATGTAAATGCCGCCAATAACAAGAATAAAGAGGAAGGAGATACCCCACACACCCTTCAGGGATTCCCACTTTTCACGACGTGTAATTGTTACATCCGGAATGGGGGCAAGGTCAGGGCGCGCCTTGGCAACAAAATAGATGCCAAGCATGTAGACGGCGGCAGACAGAAGGCCGGGAAGAAGGCCGGCGACAAGCAGGCGGGCCACCGATTGTTCGGTGATGACCGCATAAATGATCATCAGGATCGATGGTGGGATCAGCGAGGCCAGCGTTCCCGAGGCGGCGATACAGCCGGCGGAGAGCCGTTTGTCATAGCCGAATTTGGTCATTTCCGGCATCGCCATCTTGGTAAAGACCGCAGCGTTCACGATGGTCGAGCCGCAGGCCGCGCCAAAGGCCGCCGAGGCAAGGGTGGTCGCCATCGCCAGCCCACCGGAAATTTTTCCAAGCCAGTTATAGGCCGCGCGGTACAGATCGGTTGTCAAACCCGCCTGGGTTGCCAGAGACCCCATCAGGATGAACAGGGGTATGACCGCCAGGGTGAATGAATTGGTTGTCGAGAAGGGTACCGTTGCCACCTGCGCGAAAGCCGCGCGTTCGTTGATTGTAATGAGAATGCCGATAAATCCGCTGATCCCGAGACCAACACCTATATGGGTGCCGGTAATCAACAGGAAGACAAGGAGGCATGCGACGATGACACCTGCGGTGGCTGGATCGAACATCTGACTTTACTCAGCCTTCTGCATGATTGCGGTGGTTTCGGTCTCAATATCGGCGCCGGTCCTGATGCGGACCAGATCCTCAAGCAAGTGCAGGGTCAGCTGCAGGATCATCAGGGCGCATCCGGCAACAAGGGTGAAACGCGCAGGCCATAACGGGAAGCGGATCAGACCTGTCGTGGCTTCCTTGATCTGGTAGGAATATTGCGCCTCCGAAATGGCCTCTGACAGAATCAGGCCAAAGAACATGATGGCCGCAATATCCGTGATGACATCCATGACGGCGCGAACCCGGGGCGGGGTGTTGAGATAGAGAAGCTCAACCCGAATGTGGGCGCGCCTGATCTGCGCATAGGCGAGAGCGCCGAACACGATCAGCACCATCGTGCTTTCGGTGAGTTCGCGTGGACCTGGGACCGGGATCAACAGGATTTGCGTGCCGACAATGTCCGCAACACCGAGAAACATTGAAAACAACATCCCAAGGCCGCCGATCAGAAGGACGATCAGCGCAAGGCGTTCAACAATTTGCGATACAGATTTCACAGCAATAAATAACAGCGGCAGGCGCCAGGCCTGCCGCTGTGTTGCATGTTAGTCGGCGTTGATGATCGCGCGCCAGTAAGCGGCAACCTTGCCAGCATCATCGCCCATGCCGCGCGAGGCCATGTTGTCGACCCAGTTCTGCAACAGGTCAGGCGCCGCGGCTTTCCACTTGGCAAGCTCGGAAGCCGGGAACGGCTTGATGACACCGCCTGCCTTGACGATCTCTTCGCCAGCCTTTTCCTCGGCTGCCTCGATGTTGTCAATGTAGGCTTTGCCGGCCTTCTTGGCTTCTTCCAGCATAATGGCCTGGTCACCTGCAGAAATGTCTGCCCAGACGTCATTGTTGATGACAATCAGGTGGCCTGTGATCGCCATGACAGGGCCACAGCTATACTTGCCCGGCTCATAGAGACGGTTTGACAGGATGTTGCCACGGTTCAGGAACGAGTAGTCGAGCGAGCCTGTCTGCAGGGCCTCGTAAACGTCACCGACACCAACTGATACCGGCACGGCACCGACGGCCTCATGCGCCTTCGGGATGTCCGATCCAAACGAGCGAATCTTCTTGCCCTTGAGGTTGGCAACACTATCGCAATTTTCGTCCGGGCCGGTCAGGTAGTAGCCACCAAGCGGCTGGTGGAACAGGAACTTCACGCCGAACTTCGTTAGCTCTTCCTCAAAATAAGGAAGGTCCTGATAGGCGGCGGCCGAGATTTCCATCGCCTGACGGGGGCTCTCGAAAACGAAAGGAATCTGGTAGGCGCGCCAGTAAAGCAGCTGGTCGGCATAGTAACCCGGTACGACAGATGCCATGTCGATGGCGCCACGGCCAGCAAGGGTCAACACCTCGTTGCCGGCACCAAGGCCACCGGCGTAGGTGATTTCAACCTTCACGCGGCCTTCGGTTCTTTCAGTAACGGCTGCAGCGAAATCCTTCTCAGCCTGAAGGAAGGATGAATCGCCAAGATAGTGTCCCCAGCGCAAAGTGACGTCCTTTGCATTGGCGACGCCCGCGGTCAGTGCCGCGGCTACGAAGATACCGGTAAAACGGATCAACATGTATGTCTCCCTGTAAAAAGACCGTATTTTTCTGACGGTCAAAAAAGATGATATTCAAGGCCAGCACGACCAGGGAATGATATGCAGACACCGGAAATACCGAACGAGTCTCCGCAAGCAACAGGTTGCCCGGGGGCTGTGGTAACCTTCTTGTCGACAATATGCCTCGCCAAACTGACCTTCCGGTGACAGTCTTGCGAGGCATGGGAATGCTTGTCAACACGACTTTGATTTAGTGAGGATGGATTTGTGAGTAACCAGCCCCGTGATGTAGATAGGTCCTTGTCGCGAACTGAGGAAGCAGATGCGCTCCGTATTCTCGGGAAAATGGCCGGCAGAGCCTCCTGCCGTGAATTTGATGGCAGCGATATCGCGCCCCACATTCTCGAAGAAATTGTGCGGGATGGTGTTGAGGCACCATCATCCTGTAATCAGCAGAACTGGCATTTCATCATCGTCACCGATCAGGATCGCAAACAGCGCGCGCGCAACATTTCGGGTGGCAACCACCACTTCGCCGACTGCGCCGCGCTGATCTATCTTTGCTTCCAGAAAGGCTGGACGCATGGCAATTTTTCGATTGTGCAGTCAGTGGCAGGTGCCTGCTATCATATGATGATTTCCGCGCATCTCCGCGGGTTTCAGTGCATCTGGAATGCTGGTATTGGTGATCAGAGCCAGCTCCGTGAGATGTTGGGCCTGCCGCTTGCATTTGACGTCATCGGTGCGCTGGCGATCGGTCGGGCGAAGCCGTCAGCACCGCGCGTGAAGGCGCCACGCCGCCCTCTTGAGGAGATTTTTTCATGGGAGAAATTTGACCGGCCTGCCACCGCTTGCTACCCGGTGAAGCAGGCCGATACCTATCCCTATTGGGAGATCAGTAACGATCAAAATCCGTTCGCCGAGTGGAATCCTGCCGCATGGAGCTGGGACCAGATTGCGGATTTCAGAGGTTATTCTGTGTGGGCAAAATCGCCCTTGAGGGGCGTCTATGTGTCGCGGCGTCAAGGCGACGCCATGGATGTCGAACAGGCGTTGCTACCCGCTTTGAAGGGCGATTCCCGAATTGCTGAAATCATGCCGTGGGGTGGCACATCGACAATGGCCCTGTTGCAGAAACTTCCCGACGGGGCATGCCTTTCGGTCGCAGAATTGTCCGACAATAATATCAGCTTCATCAAGGAACGGTTGCATCAGGAAGGTTCCGTGCCCGGCCGGGTGACATTCGAGTTGATGCAAAATGGCAGATTGCCCTACGAGACATCGACGCTTGATCTGGTGGTGCTTCCCCAGGTGATTGAACATATGCCGAACCCGCAGGCGGTGCTGGATGAGGTGAACCGCGTACTGAGGCCCGGCGGGCATCTCCTCGTCAGTGTGCGCAATCTCGATTCCGCCTATGGCGATCTGTGGCGGACAACGGAATCTCGGGCACAGGTGCCAAACCAGGGGCCTTTCACCCCTTGCTCGGCAAAGGTGGTCGCGGCGTGGTTGTCTGACCGGTTCGAGATCGAGGAGGATATCGGCATTGGTGCCGAAGCCACGGGTGACGCTGCCATTCTGCGCGGCGAAGCGCGTTTTGGCGGGCGTCTATACGCGGCGCGATGCCGGCATATGGCAGCTTGACCTGATTTACAGGATGTCTATTCCAGGGAGCGGGCAATGTATTTTCCACTGCCGACAGCGTCGTCCTGTAGCGCTCCATCGCGCAACACGAACCTGCCGCGCGACAATGTGTGAATGACACTGGCCTGCATTGTCTCACCCTCATAGATGGAATAACCGGCATCGGTGCCAAGATTGTCCTTGCCGACAACCCATTTTGCATTCAGATCGATGATGGCAAGGTCGGCGTCGGCCCCGGGACGTAACGCACCCTTGCCGGCCAGTCCCATGCGCGCGGCCGGGCTTTCGGTCACCAGAGGTACCAGCCTGTCCAGCGGCAGGCCACGCTGATGATGTCCATATGTCAGCAGGACTGGCAGAAAGGCATCGAGCCCCGGAAAGCCGGGCTGGGCCTTCCAGATGCCGCCATCCTTGCACGAGATTGGTCGGTGAATATGGTCGGTTGCAATGGTGTCGATATCTCCACGTGCGATGCCGCTCCACAGCGCCTCCCTGTCCTCGGGCGGGCGAAGCGGCGGGTTGACCTTGCCGATTTCACCAATCGGACTGGTCGTATCGTGAGTCAGATAATGAAGGCAGGTTTCGATACAGACATCGGATCCGGCTTGCCTTTGCCGAAGGGCGGCGTCAAGCGCCTCACCCGAGGAGGTGTGGACGGCATGCACCGGGGCATTGGTGATGCGCGCGAAATAGGTAGCGCGTGACAGGGCGTCCGCCTCGACAAAGGGTGGGCGCGTCGCGTTCCATGCCGCAAGTCCGTCCCTGCCATCGGGATCGGCTGCGGTCACGCGGTCACGAAGAACCCACGCAACCTCGATATTCTCCGGGTGCGGGCAAAGCAGTCCGTTATTGGCGGCAAGCACCTCGAGCATCCGGAACATGAAGCCGTCATCGGTACCGGGAAGGCCAAGGCGGACACCCTCATTGCCGCGGATATTCATGAACAGTTTGGCGCTGGGAGCGCCGCGACGGATCAATTCGGGAAGTTCGGCAAGATGCTCCTCTGTCGCGATGACGAAATGAAAGCCGAAATCAATCCGCGCGCCCGTCTCGGTTATCTGACAAAGGTCATCAAAAACAGGTAGATATGGATCGGAGCTCATCACATAGGAAATGAATGTCGTCACACCGCCAATGGCCGCCGCAGCGGTTTCACTGGCTGCGTCGCCGGGCTGTCGGGGGCGGGCGATATCCATGCCATGACCAAGATGGATATGCGCATCCACCGCCCCCGGCAGAATTGTCAGGCCGGTGACATTGATGTCTTCACAGGCGTCGCCAGCCCCACTTTCGGCGATGGCACCGATCCGGCCATCCCTGATCAGAACATCGCATTCCCGGAGACCGGCACCCGGCAGGAAGGCAACTCCGCCCCGAAGGGCAAGATCCGCTTGAAAAGACATACCTGAACTCCCTGAATGAGACGACAAGCATGGACCCTTGGCCAGCAGCAGATCAACCCATTACCGTCATAACGGCTTTGTAAATTGGGGCCGGATCGGGAGGCCGGATCGGGAGGATATAGGATATTATGCAGACACACCGTAATTGATTGACAGTGCCCGGTATCACGGCCGACAAATGCAGATCTTTACAGGAGGCATAGTTCTGATGGAAACCCTTGCCATTCGGCGTCGCAAATTTCGAGACCAGATGGATTTGCGCAAGGCCATGATTGTTCCCGGCGCAGGGAATGCGTTGACCGCGAGGGTGATCGCTGATCAGCAGTTCGATGCTGTCTATGTCACCGGTGCCGGCATTGCGAACACCCTTCTTGGTGCGCCTGATATCGGGTTGGTGACCCTGACCGAACTTGCTGGCACCGTCTCCACCATTGCCGAAATCTGCCACCTGCCGCTGGTGGTCGATATCGACACCGGCTTTGGCAACGCTATCAACACGCAGCGTACCGTGCGGTTGATTGAACGTGCCGGTGCCTTTGCGATGCAAATTGAGGATCAGGTTTTTCCAAAGAAATGCGGTCACTTCTCTGGCAAGGCTGTTATTTCAGTTGAAGAAGCTGTTTCCAAAGTCAAAGCAGCGACAGATGCCCGTGAGGATGCGAATATGATGATCATCGCCCGCACCGACGCCCGTGCCATCGACGGGATCGACGCTGCGATTGACCGGGCAGAGGCGTTTATCGAGGCCGGGGCCGACATGACATTTGTCGAAGCGCCGCGCTCGGAGGATGAAATGCGGATGATCACAAGCCGACTGGCTGTTCCGCAGGTCGCCAATATGGTTGTTGGCGGCAAGACACCGCTGACACCACAATCACGTCTTGCCGAACTTGGCTTTTCCCTCGTGCTTTACGCCAACACGCCGCTCCAGGCGGCGATGCGCGCGATGAGCGAGGTTCTCGGCACCCTGAAGGCCGACGGTGATATCACGGACGTCATGGACAGGCTGGCTGATTTTGATGAAAGGCAGCGGCTCGTCGACAAGGACAGCTATGACAGGCTCGAAGACCAGTACCGCGTGAAGTGACCAGGCAGGGACTTCGCTGCGTGGTGCAGGCTGCTACAGCTTTGCGTTGAAATTATGTATCGGATTGAGTTCAACCACCGGCTGCCCGCCTTTGCCTGTCAGATCAATCGGCGCGCGTTTGACGAACTGTCCGGCCCCGGGTTTCGCCAGCAATTCGCCGTTTTCCACGATCCGTTTGCCTCGCCCGAGGACAGTTTTTGGCCAGCCGGTGATCTCCATGCCGGCAAAGGGGTTGTAATCCATGGCGTCATGCATCTCACCGGCGATCCGGGTCTCGTTCGGGTCCCATATGGCGATATCGGCATCAGCGCCAATGGCAAGTGTTCCCTTGGTCGGCAGCATGCCATAGATGCGGGCGGCATTCGTCGATGACAGGGCAACAAAATCGTGAAGACTGATTCGACCCTTCACCACGCCTTCCGAAAATAACAATGGCAATCTCATTTCTATGCCTGGCATGCCATTGGCGATCTGCCGGAAATTGATATCGCGGCCGGCATTGAACTTGCCTGTGTCATCATAGCGATAAGGAGCGTGATCCGAGGAGACCAATGACAAGGTTCCGGCCTGTACATGCCGCCAGAGTTCTGCCTGGGTGCCCGTATCACGAAGTGGCGGCGAGCAGATGAATTTCGCACCTTCCATCCCGGGTTTGTCCAGATCCTCGCGCGTCAGAAACAGATATTGCGGACACGTCTCGGCCCATACCTGACCTCCATTGGCGCGCGCTTTGGCGACGATTTCCGCGCCCCCCGGCGTCGACACATGAACAATGAACAGGGGCGCCTGTGCCAGTCTTGCCAGTGAAACCGCCCGGTTGATGGCTTCTTCTTCTGCCAGTGCCGGGCGTGATGGCGCATGATAGCGCGGGGCAAGATTGCCTCCCTCGACAAGCCGGCGTCCCATCCAGTCCAGCATGTCGTGATTCTCGGCATGCACCATCGTCAACCCGCCATGCCGTCCGGCTACCGAGAGAATATCCAGAAACTGCGCGTCCGATACTCGGGTGGCATAGGTCATGAAGACCTTGAATGACGTAATGCCCCTGGCAAACACATCGGGAAGCTCTTCCAGAACCGCAGGCGTGGGGTCGGTCAGAATCAGATGATAGGACCAGTCCAGAACTGATTTCGGCACCGCGCGCTCATCATAGGTGCGGATGGTGTCGGCAAGGCTCTGCCCGGTTTTCTGCGCGGCGAAGGGTACAAAGCAGGAATTGCCACCAAAGGCCGCGGATATCGATCCGGACTCATAATCATCGGATGTCATGACCCCCATACCGCTTTCCTGCGCGATATGACAATGCGCCTCGATGCCGCCGGGCATTACGATCCTTGCTTTTGCATCAATCACGTCATCTGCGTCGGTGATGTCCTCGGCAATGGTGACGATTCGACCATCGCGGATGCCGATATCAGCCTGAAAGCTCTCGGTTGCGGTGGCGATCAGGCCGCCGCGGATTGCCAGGTCATGTCGCATCATCATCCCTTCGTACCATCAGGGTAGATCACACCGGTTTGCGATCCAATCCGGCCATAATGTTCGATCCTGCGGTGGCGTTTGAAATCAAACACCGTTGTCTTGCCGAATGTTGTCGCGTCCATATCACAATTATGCACAAGAAGTTCATCACCAAGGGTTTCGGCTTTCTGCATGATCACCCCGTCAGGTGATACGATGACGCTGCCGCCATTCAGCGGGTGGCCATCCTCGTCGCCCGCCTTGGCAACCGCCACGACCCAGGTGGAATTCTGATAGGCACCGGCCTGCACCGACAGATCGGAATGGAAGGCGCGAAGCTCGGCGCTTTCATCGGCATTCTGCGAATTGCCGGACGGTGTGTTGTAGCCAAGCATGGTCAGTTCGACGCCCTGCAGACCCATCTCCCGATAGGCTTCTGGCCAGCGTCGGTCATTGCAGATCAGCATGCCCATCCAGGCATCCATGTTGCGGAACACGGGAAAACCCAGATCGCCTGGTTGGAAATAGCGCTTCTCGAGATGCTGGAAGCTGCGGTCAGGATCGAATTCATCATGACCGGGAAGATGGATCTTGCGGTATTTTCCAACAATTCGGGCCTCGGTATCGGTCAGGATCTGCGTGTTGAAATGTTGCCCAGCCGGCGTTAGTTCGGCATAGCCGAGAGATATCGCGATGCCATAATCACGCGCCCGCTCAAATAGCGCGTTTGTGGCCATATTCGGCATGTCGGCCTCAAACCAGCTATCCACTTCCGCCTGATCCTCAATATACCATCGCGGGAAAAAGGTAGTCAGACAAAGTTCAGGAAAAACAACAAGGTTGCATCCCGCACTTTTGGCTTCGTCCAGCAGGGCGAGCATCCGTGACACCACATGCTCGCGGGTGTCCGTGCGCTGGATTGGTCCCATCTGGGCACCACCTATGACGATTTCTCGCATCACCCGATTCCCTTGCAATTTTTGAATGCACATATCATTGATCGCCCCGTGGCGCCTTTGCCATGGCCGAAAGCAAGGCATCAACAGACCCGGCCTTGTCAAGATCGCGGACCATATCCCATATCCGGGAAGCGTCATCTTCGCGCCACAACCGCGTTGTCAGGGACATATATTTGTCGTGGATCTCTGTTAGCGGGTGGGGCGCGGACCAGTCACCACGGTTTGTCTCGGTGGAGGCCTGTAACCTGTCTCCGGATTGCAGGCTGACAGTGACCCGCGCCGGGCGTTTGTCAGGAAGGCAGGCCGTCATCGCCGGGTCCTCGACGAGCGTCACCCGCTTTGCCAGATCGAGGATCATCGGGTTGATGACATTCGGCATGGTGAAACTGTCAACGCCGGTCGACCCGTTCACCAAGGCGGTGGCCATCGCGAAGGGCACGGAAAACTTGCCGGCAAGCACATTTTGCGGGGCCGGATCATCAAGCTCTACAGCCAATGAGTAAGTTTCAACAAGAATGCTCTCGATGGCTGTGTGATCAAGCGTTCCATGGGTTTCCTGCATGATCGCCAGAGCGTCAAGCGCGGCATGATTGAAGCGGCAGCAAGAATGCATTTTGAAATAATTGCGGCTGACTTCCCAGCGGGTGCCGAGGTCCTTTGCAAAAGCGACTTCGTCAAACACGTCAGAGACGACATGTCCGAACACCTGCGAGACGCCGTTAATATCACCTGTGAAGCCAGCTGAAATCATGTCGCCGACCAGAACACCCATCTGACCGGATACGCCTGCATAGATGTTTCGCACGGTGCCACCTTCCAGCATCGTGCGACGGGAGGTGGACAGGCCGAGGCTGGCCGACATGCTGATGACATGACGCATCTGGGCTGGTGTCGCGTCAAGAATGCGGGCGACTGCGGTCGCTGCGCAGATGGCGCCCCAGGTGCCATGCGGATGCATCGACGGGCGAAGTTGTGCGGCAATTCCCACGCGCGCACCGACATCATAACCAATCGCGATGGCGGCTAGCAGCTCGCGCCCGGTGACTTGCCTTCCTGCGGCAAATGCGAGTGCTGCCGGCACCGTGTGTATGCCGGGATGTCCCTTGCAGAACTGGTTGCCTTCATCCATTTCCAGCGTTGTGCCGGCAGTGCCGTTTAAAAGGGCCGCGATGCCGGCCGTCCGTGTTTGTGACGTGCCGATGAGAAGCGCCGGCCCGGCGCCTGTCTGCCGTTCCGCCAACGCCGCGACATCAGGTTCCGCCGCGCCGCCGACAATGGCGCCAATGCAATCCGCCATGATCACGGCCGCGCGCTCCATGACAGGAGCGGGCACATCGCCAGCTTTTGTTGTGGCCGCGAAATGCGCCACCCGGTCCAAAGCGTCCATCACAGTACCTTTCATCCAACTTCCGGCGCATCCAACTTCCGGCCGCATCATTTCCAGAAAACTGCTGGCCATAAAACTGCTGGCCATAAAACTGCGGGCCGGACGACTGATGGTAGGCGTTGGGACCGCGCGTCTGCAAGCCATTCCCGATCCTTTGTCGACGCCGGGTTTGCCGCACTCGCCTTTTTTGATGGTTACTGCCGGGTCACTCCTTGTTTTACAGTGTCTCTATTGACAAGCTTGTGCCGGAGTGGGCTTGTGGAGGGGTGTTGAGACGCCAGTGAATGAGGATGTGCGTGATGAAAGATATTCTGGTGATTGTTCCCTTTCCCATGTCCGAGGAAAATTTGGCGGCGCGTCAGTCACAGACGCAGGCCGTTGAGTTGAGCGGTCAGTTGCGGTTCACCTTTCGGTCAGCCAGAGCGGCGCCGCGCAACTATGTCAGTCAGGCTGATATGGTGCTTGCCGATGTGGGCATTCTGGAGGTGGGCCAGTCGGCGGAAGAAGAGGGCTTTGCCGCCGTTTGCATCGACACGATGAGTGATTCGGGCGTGGCCGCCCTGCGCTCGGTTCTCAACATTCCGGTGGTTGGACCTGGGCGCGCCTCGATGCTGACGGCGATGCTTCTCGGCAGACGCTTTTCGGTGATCACCATGTGGAAGCACTGGTTCCACCTTTATGAAAAGACCATTGGCGATCTGGGCATTCACGATCATGTCGCCTCGATCCGTTCGATTGATGTCGCGCCGGACAATCAGGGGCTTCTCGGCGGCAAGGAAGAGGATATATTTCCACTATTGCTGGACGCGGCGGAAGCGGCGATATCGGAGGATGGGGCCGAGGTCATCCTCCTTGGCTCGACCACGATGCATCAGGCACATGCCTTCCTCAGCGCCAACCTTGATGTTCCGGTGATCAACCCCGGTCCACTGACCTACAAGCTTGTCGAGGCAATGCTGGGACTTGGCCTGTCACACAGTCGCGCCGCCTATCCGGTCTCACCGGTTCCGCGCACCGAGATGATCGCGGCGATGATGGCCACCGCGGGCAATTTCGACCATTAAGCCTTTGATGATTTGGGACGGGGTGCGCTCAGCCTTGCCTGTCGAGGGTGTTCTCGCCGGCCATATAGACCCTGACCTCGGTGAAGGTGCCGTTGCTGGCGGTGAAGAAATTGCAGTTGGATTTATAGACCAGACTGCCATCATGAAGCGTGTTGGTGACCCGAAACCGCACCGCGACATCAGAACCGTTGCCGGCATCGACAAAATGGAACTGATCATGTCTGACAGAAGCATGATGGGTCCACAGCCGCTCAAACATGCCTCGAATCTCGTCATGTCCACGAAGTTTCACCGCGTGAGTCTCGACCGAGAAAACACAGCCTTCATGCAGTGTGCCAAGAAGGGTGTCAATATCCTGACCGTCAACACCGCGGAAGTAGGTCAGAACCAGCGGCGCTAGCTGGCTCATGATGGCCTCATCTCGGCGAGATCGTTCCAGACCATCTGCGATATGATGGTCTCACCCTCAAGTTCGAACCGGTCGATGAACCGGATGCCGCTGAAAGCGGAGCCGTCCGGCCAGGTGCCCGACAAGGTGCCGAAACAGAACACCGTCGACCGGGTGCCGTGGAAGGCGGTATCGAAGCCGTCGAATGTCTTGCTGATCGACTGGTAGCGGGAACCACTCCACGCCACAAGTTCCTCCAGTGCCGCGAACTTTGCATCGCCGGGAAATGTCATGGTGAAATTTTCCGACAAATGGGACTTCGCGGCTTCGAGATCGCGCGCCTCCAACGACGCCAGAAAATTGCGGACAATATCTTCAGCTTGTCGTGGCGCTGACGCCGGCACCCGTTTGGTCCGGCCGCGCATGTAATTATCGCTATCGACCTCGCTGATCGTGACGGTCACGAAATCGGCAGCGGCCCCAATCGAGGAACAGGCAGCATCGGTCACTCGCTCGGCAAGGCGTTGTCTTACATCACTGTCATAGCCCTTGATCAAGGTGCATTCGATCAGCGGCATCCTGTCCCTCCTGAAAGTCTGATTGTTGGATTGTAGATATATAAGTAGTCTGCTCACGCAATCATGACGTGTTAAAAACAAATTACCCTTCCGAATTCTATGCTACGGTTTTGTTTATGGAAACACTTGCGAGAAAACTAATTGCCCGCGCGGCGGGCCAATCCGAGGTGACCACTGGTGACGTGGTTGTGTGCGATGTGGATCTGGCGATGATCCACGACTCTGGTGGTCCGCGGCGCGTGAAACCGATGCTTGAGCGTCTTGGCAGAAATGTCTGGGATAAAGACCGTGTTGTTGTTATCTCGGACCATTACGTTCCCGCGGATTCGGACGAGACCCGCGCCATTCAGGCGCTGACGCGGCAGTGGGTCCAGGACGAACACATTGACAATTTCTATGATGAACAAGGTATCTGCCATGTCGTTCTGCCCGAACGTGGGCACCTGGCGCCTGGCATGTTCTGCGTTGGCGGTGACAGTCACTCTCCGACCGGCGGGGCCTTCGGTGCGTATATGTTTGGCGTTGGTGCCACCGAAATGGCCGGTGTGCTGGCAACTGGGTCAATCTGGCTTCGCGTTCCCGAGACGATATTGATTGAGTGGGATAATCACCTTGGGAGCTATGTCACTGCCAAGGACATGATGCTGGCTGTCTGTGGACGGATTGGTATGGGGGGTGGGCGATATCAGGCGATCCAGTATGCCGGTTCCGCCGTTCGGGACCTGTCCATGCAGGAACGCATGACATTGTCAAATATGGCGGCGGAACTCGGCGCGCAGGCAGGTCTGATCGCGCCGGATGATTTAACCGTCGCCTTTGTGAACGAGGCGGGCGGAACGCTGTCCGATGACTGGCGTGACTACCGGATCGAAATTGCCGATGATCCGGCCGATCATCTGTTGTTTGACGCCGCCGCCCTGTCACCACAGATCGCGGCACCGCATTCACCTGCCAACGCTGCCGATGCAGATGAATTTAGTGATACCAATTTTGATGTAGCCTATATCGGGGCCTGCACCGGGGCGAAATATGTCGACCTTGCCGCGGCGGCCAGTGTGCTGAAAGGGCGGCGCATCGCCAGTGGCATTACATTGAAGGTGGCACCGGCAAGCCGTCAGGACCAGGATCGTGCGGTGCGCGACGGGGTGATGAAAATTCTGGAGGATGCCGGGGCTCAGTTTCTGCCAAACAGCTGCGGGATCTGCGCCGGTTATGGCGATGACAGACTTGCCGAGGATGATGTTTGCCTGTCTTCGACAGCACGTAATTTCAAAGGGAGGATGGGGGCGCCGGGATCACGGGTCTATCTTGCATCCCCTTACACCGTAGCTGCGTCTGCGGTTGTCGGCCGAATGCGCGATCCGCGTGATTTGATGGGGAACTGAGATATGCCAAGGTTATGGCGTTTTGATGAGACCATCGACACCGATGTGCTGGCCCCGGGCAAATATATGAAATCACCGCTTGCGGAGATTGCCGCGCATTGCCTCGAGGCCGTCAGGCCAGACTTCGCTGTATCTGTCGGCAGTGGCGACGTGGTGCTGGGGACGGCTAATTTTGGTGTTGGTTCATCCCGCGAACAGGCCGCCGAGGTGTTGAGACATCTTGGAATAGCCGCGGTAATCGCGCCAAGCTTTGCCGGCATATTCTATCGAAACGCAATCAATCTCGGTCTGCCGGTTTTTACTTTACCGGACGATTTGTACCAGCACCCCGGTCTGGCTGATGGCGCTGAACTCATTTTTGATTTTGATGCGGCAGCGCTGACGCTGACGGCATCTGGAGAAGTGTTGACTCTGGATCCCCTGCCGGTATTTCTGCGTGACATGATCCTTGATGGTGGCCTGATCCCCCATCTGGAAAAGCGCTTTCAGGCTGACATTGAAGAGAAGGGCGTTTCATGAGTCTTCGAGAAATGGTGACAGAGGGAGGGATTGTCCTGGCTCCCGGCATTTATGACGCCTTGTCCGGGCTGATCGCTACGCAGATGGGCGCAAGGTCGGTCTATCTGTCAGGCGCAAGCCTTGCCTATACGCGGTTTGGCCGGTCCGATATTGGACTTGTCAGCGTGTCGGAGGTTCATGACACACTTGCTGCCATCACCGACCGCATCGAAACGCCGGTGATTGTCGATGCTGATAACGGGTTCGGGAATGCGCTGAATGTACAGCGTACAGTTCGCTATTTTGAACGGGCCGGGGCCGCCGCCATTCAATTGGAAGACCAGTCATTTCCGAAGCGATGCGGTCATCTTGATGGTAAGAAGTTGATCTCGCGTGAGGAAATGGTTGGCAAGGTAAAGGCTGCACTTGATGCAAGACGCGACCAGTCAACGCTGATTATCGCGCGCACCGATGCCCGCGCCGTTGAAGGATTTGCGGCGGCGCTTGACCGAGCCGAGGCGTACCGGGAAGCCGGTGCAGATGTGCTGTTCATCGAAGCGCCGCAATCACTGGATGAAATGGGGCAGCTATGCCGGCAGTTCAACGGCCGTGTCCCGCTTCTTGCCAATATGGTCGAGGGCGGCAAGACGCCGATCAAATCGGTGGCTGATCTGGCCGAACTTGGCTACAATATCGCGATTTTTCCGGGTGGGGCTGTTCGCGCCATCTCACACCATCTTCAGGCCTATTATGGCGGTCTGCTATCGACAGGCAGCAATACCGGATTTGCTTCGCGAATGCATGATTTCGACGGTCTCAACGGAATCATTGGCACCG
The DNA here is from genome assembly GCA_009920665.1 of Alphaproteobacteria bacterium. Classification (GTDB taxonomy): domain Bacteria; phylum Pseudomonadota; class Alphaproteobacteria; order Puniceispirillales; family Puniceispirillaceae; genus UBA8309. Next base: position 46,778 of record RFZL01000015.1, read on the forward strand.
CTGACCTAATGCGCCTTGGCGAAACCTATGAACCTGACTCTACGGACTGATTATTCATGACCTCTTCAAAGATGGACCCGGTTACCCTTGCCATTCTGAAAGGACGATTGGAACAGATTGCCGATGAAATGGATGCCACTCTGTTCCGTTCGGCTTTCAACCCGATCATCGCCGAGGCGCATGATGCCAGCCATGGCATCTATGACGCGCAAACCGGGGAAACCCTGGTGCAGGGTAAGTCCGGGCTACCAATTTTTGTCGGCGTGATGGCCTTTGCCGTAAAGGCGGTGATTGACCGCGTTGAACGTGATGGCGGTGTCGATGAAGGTGATGTGTTTATTTTCAATGATCCCTATGATGGTGGCACGCATCTCTCGGACTTCCGGTTGGTCAGGCCGGTGTTCCGGAACGGTGAGATTTTCTGCTATCTGGCATCTGTTGGGCATTGGCATGATGTTGGTGGCAATGTCCCTGGAAACTATAACCCGCAGGCCACTGAATCCTTTCAAGAGGGAATGCTGATTCCGCCAGTGAAGCTGTTCGAGGGGGGTGTGCTCAAATCCGACATTGTGGATATCCTGTCGGCGAATTCGCGCCTTCCCAATTCGCTTTATGGCGATATGAACGCGCAGATCAATGCGCTTGATCTTGGCCAGCAGAGGCTTGGTGACCTGCTGGATGAATATGGCGAGCTTGAAGTTGCTACTGCGCTGACGTTGCTTCGCGAACGGGCTGACAAGATGATGCGCGATCACCTTGCGGCGCTACCTGATGGCACCATCTCGGTTGAAGATTATCTGGATAATGATGGTGTCAGTGATGATGTGCTGACGCTTGCCGTTGACATGACCATCACCGGTGACCGCCTGACAATCGATTTCAGCCGTTCCAGTCCGGCATGTGCCGGTCCGGTGAATATCTCGCGGTCAACGACGATTGCCGCCACCTATGTGGCACTGAAACATATCTTTACCGATGTCCCGGCAAATGCTGGCGTCTTGCAGCCTGTGGAATTCATCATCCCCGAGGACAGTTTCCTGAGTGTCACCGCCCCAAAACCTGTTGGCGGCTATACCGAGACGATTCTGCGCCTGATCGATGTCATGTTTCAGGCATTTCAGAATGTCGCGCCGAAACGTGTGAATGGCTGTGCCTATGGCACGATCAACGCACTGTCACTTGCCGGCCATCGCCAGGATGGTAGCCGCTGGGTGATGTTCTCCTTCTTTGGGGGGGGGCATGGTGGTCATCCCGAAGGGGACGGGCTGAACCATGGTAACGCGCCAATCAGCACCGCCACCATTCCACCGCTGGAAATTCTGGAGGCCGCGTACCCAGTTGCTTTCACGCAATGGGCCTTGCGGCCGGACTCCGGCGGTGCAGGTCAGCATCGTGGCGGGCTAGGGGCGGTCTATGAAATTGAATTGCTGGAGGAATCAGCTACGGCGTTCCTGTTTGGGGAGCGTGGGAAGTTCCCGCCCCCGGGGGTTGCGGGAGGCGGCGCCGGAGCGGCCAACAGATTCTATTTCGACAGCGATTCACCGGAAGCGGAGAATGGCCGCGAATCACCGCCGCTTGTGTCGAAGATGACAGGCATTAACCTGAAGCGTGGGCAAAGGGTGCGCCTTGAGACGCCAGGCGGTGGCGGTTATGGCGATGCGGCAACGCGGAGCCGTTCTCGCCATCAGCATGATCTTGATCAGGGTTATGTCACGGATGTGACAGGCGGTAAGAGCCGGGGAGCGGCATCATGACGAAATCTATTGTGATCGGCGTGGATGTTGGCGGAACCTTTACCGATATTCTGGCACTTGACGAGGCAACGGGTGATGTCCGCGTTGCCAAGGTGCCCTCCACCCACGGTGACCAGTCTGCCGGGTTCTTGAGCGGTATTCAGGCAGCGACCGATGATCTTGGCGCCGTGTCGACAATCATTCATGGCACGACTGTTGCCACCAATGCCCTGCTTGAGCGCAAGGGCGCCAAGGCAGGCATCATCACCACTGCCGGTTTTCGTGATGTTCTGGAAATGCGCCGCCGCGACCGACCAACGACATGGGGTTTGTGGGGCCAGTTCACGCCGGTGATTGACCGGCAAAGCAGACTTGAGGTTGCCGAACGGACATTGGCAAGTGGCGAGGTAACCACGGCGATTGACGCTGACGAGATCCGCGCCGCCGCGACAACCTTGCTGGAACAGGGATGTGAGGCGGTCTGTCTGTTCTTCATAAATGGCTATGCAAATGCCGATAACGAGTCGCGTGCCGCCAAAATTCTGCGCGAGGTTTGGCCGAATGATCATGTCAGTGTCGCCACTGAGATACTGCCGGAGATTCGCGAATTTGAACGCTGCTCCACGGCTAGCCTGAACGCCTATCTTCAGCCTGTAGTAGCAAGTTACCTATCACGGCTTGAAGACCGCCTCGCCGCGGAGCAATCGCCGGCAGAAATCCTGATCGTGCAGTCGAATGGCGGTGTAATGTCGGTCGATACGGCAAAGGCGTTACCGGTGCGCACCGCATTATCCGGTCCGGCAGCCGGTGTTGTCGCGGCGCGGCAGATTGCCAGCGCTGCGGGTTTTGAGAATGTTATCACCGGCGATATGGGCGGCACCTCATTTGATGTGTCCCTTGTTGCCGATGGGCAGAATACGCTGACATCACAGGCCAGCATTGATTTCGGCATGGTGGTTCGCACGCCGATGATCGAGATGACAACCATCGGCGCCGGTGGCGGTTCAATTGCCCATATCGACGAGACCGGCCTGCTGGATATTGGCCCGCAGAGCGCCGGGTCCAACCCGGGACCTGTTTGTTATGGCCTTGGCAATGACCGTCCTACCGTAACTGATGCGAATCTGGTGCTGGGCCGTATTGATGCCCGCAATCCTATTGGGGACAAACTTGCCCGGCTCGACAGTGACGCTGCCGCGGCTGCGATCAGAACGCATATTGCAGACCCGCTTGGAATTGATGAATTTGAAGCCGCCGAGGCTATCATCCGTGTGGCAAATGCAAAAATGGCGGGGGCCATCCGACTGATCTCAATTGAACGCGGACATGACCCGAAACGCTTTGCCGCCATGCCGTTTGGCGGGGGTGGGGCACTTCACGCCGGTGCGCTCGTCAAGGAAATTGGCCTCGCTGCTGCCATTGTGCCGCGCTATCCAGGGGTTAATTCGGCGCTTGGATGCGTGATGTCCGACCTGCGCCATGACGAAGTGCGCACCCTCAACAGGATGCTTGACACGCTGGACTGCGATGCTCTTGGCGAGATGGTGGCAGAGATCACCGCCGCATCAGAACAGGTGATCCACCGGTCACGGGCCAGCATCGACGGCCTGCAAGCCATCATCGAACTGGACATGCTGTATCTCGGCCAGACACATGCCGTGGCGGTGCCGATTTCAACAGATGCCGGCACTCTTAGCGTTCAAAATATTCGCGCCGCATTTGACACCAGCTACAAGCGCACATATGGCCGCCTTCTGGAGAATATTCCCGTGCGCGTCCTTAATCTGCGATTGTCGGTAATTGGCACGCGCCCACATGTTGATATAGCCGGGCTGGCCCGGGGCGAAAGGGCTGGCAGTGCCGAGGCCTGTCATCTTGTCGAGCAACGGATCTATGCTGACGGCACATGGCATGATGGCATTATTATCGACCGGCTGATGCTACCCGAAGGCGCTGTTGTCAAAGGGCCCTGCCTGCTTGTGCAACCGGATGCCACAATTTATGTCGATCCGGGTTTGGCGGCACGAGTCGACAAACTTGGCAATATCATCATCAGGGATGAGGGGTGACAATGTCGGATAGCCAGTTCGATCCAGCTTCAACAGCTGTCCTGATCGTTGACCTGCAGAATGACTTTCTGCACCCTGAAGGTGCATACGGCCGGTCTGGAACCACCAGCCCCGAGATTGCTGCGCTGCCAGCCCGTATTGCACCACTTCTGGGCGCTGTGCGCCGGGCAGGAGGATGGGTAGTTTCAACGCAATTCACGCTTGTTCCGGGACGCAATGGATCGCCCTTCATCTCGTCTCATCTGAAAGAACTTCGCCCGTTCCTGACAACAGGTGACTTTACACCTGGCGGCTGGGGAAATTCGCTGGTAGATGAGCTTCAGCCAGCTGACCTGACAGTTGAAAAAGTCGCCTATTCAGCATTTTATCAGACGAGGATGGAGTATGTTCTAAACCGTGCTGGCATTCGGACGCTGATGGTCTGCGGTATCGTGACAAATGGCGGTGTCGCGTCGACAGTGCGTGACGCGCATGTTCGTGATTTCGACACCATCACGCTTCATGATGGGTGTGCGGCGTTTTCTGTCGAGACTCACGATACCGCAATCAAGGCCCTGTCATCTGTAGGCAGGAGTATGAGCGTTGCCGAGGCGCAGGCCCTGTTTGTTGGGAGTTAGGTAGCAATGCCAAAGGTGATCGTTAGTGATACATTTGACGCTGAAATCGAGGTTGATTGCCTGATTATCGGGGGCGGGGCGGCCGGGTTGACGGCGGCGCTGGCAGCAATCGAGGCTGGCGACAGCGTGCTGATCGCCGAACGTGATGCCAAGCTGTCGGGATCCACCGCCCTGTCATCAGGCCTTATTCCGGCGGCCGAGACAAAGGCCCAGCAAGCGCAAGCCATCAATGACAGCCGTGATGAGTTTTTCAAGGACATCATGGCCAAGAACAAGGATCGTGCGGACCCGGAGCATGTCCGTGCCATCGTCAACCAGATTCCGAAGACTCTCGATTGGCTGGGGGCAAATCACGACATTCCTTTCAAGGTCCTTGATGATTTTCTTTATCCTGGACACAGCCACCACCGCATGCATGCTGTCCCGGAAGTCACCGGGCAGGGGCTTGTGACGCGGCTTGAACAAGCAGTCATGGCAACCGAGGCTATGATCGTGACCGATGCGCAGGTGACCGATCTGGTGGTAACTGGCGATGGTGTT
>RFZL01000141.1 GCA_009920665.1 Alphaproteobacteria bacterium
GCGGTGGGAGCGGCGATGCGGCCGGCATCAGCTCGGCCGACGGGGCCGGCAGGGCCGGGGCATGCACCGCCTCGCTTTCCGCCATGTCGAAGGGAATGCCGACAACCACCGGCCGCATTTCGGTTCGTGCCTGAAGAAAGGCGTCACGTATGCCGGTGGCAAAGCGTGGCGGGTGATGCAGCGGGCGATAGGCTGCGCCGGTGGCCTCGACAAAGGGCGCTTGCGCAATTCCCTGATTGTACCAGGCCCGGGTCAGCGGGGCCTCGCCGGCGATGACGACAAGCGGGATATGCGCCCGCACCGCCGCCGGAAGGGCGGTCATCAGCTGTGTCAGCCCGGGCCCGCAGGTGACCGTGGCGACCCCGGTGCGGCCGGTCTTTCGGGCATAGCCCATGGCTGCCGCCACCGCGCAATGCTCATGCCGGACATGGATCATCCGCGTGCCCAGCGAATCCAGATGCGTCGCCATATGCATGTTGGCATCGCCGAGCAGGGCGAAACAGTCGGACACGCCCTCGGCCGCCAGCATCTCGGCGACCACCTCGTACCAGTATCTCTTTTCGGGATTGCGGCTCATCTTCACAGGCTCCGGACACAGCGGCAACGCATGGCGTCCAGAATAGACCAGACTGCCCCGCCTTGGCATGCGCAAAGCGCCTCACCGGCCAAGATGCTTGTCGCCGTTGCGCGGATGCATGACACTGCAGAGGGAAGACAGGTGAGGGGACGAGATGAGATTTGAAGGAAAGCTGGCGCTTGTCACCGGCGGGCGAAGCGGCATCGGCAAGGCGGTTGCCGACCGTCTGCGCGATGAAGGCGCGCGGGTATTCACAGCGCAGCGCGGTGATGACCTTGACCATGAAACGATCAGCGCCGACCTCGCCGACCCGGATGCCCCGGCGCAGGTGGTGTCGCGCGTGATCGAGGCTGGTGGACGGCTGGATGTGCTGGTCAACAATGCCGGTGTGATGCGGCAGGCCGGCGTCGAGGAGATGAGCACGGCCGACTGGGCGCATGACATGGCGGTCAATCTGACGGCGCCCTTCCTGATGATACGGGCGGCGTTGCCGCATCTGCGAGTGGCGCGGGGAAGCATCGTCAATATCGGCTCGATCGAGGGGCTGGGCTCGAACCCGGGGCACGCGTCTTATTGCGCGTCAAAGGCCGGGCTTCACGGGCTGACCCGTGCCGTTGCCATCGACCATGGCGGCGACGGGGTCCGCTGCAACGCCGTCGCGCCGGGATGGATCGATACCGAACTGAACGAGGATTTCATCGAATCGATGGATGATCCGGCAGCCTTCCGCCGGCAGATCGGCGGCATCCATCCGGCAGGCCGCACCGGCAGCCCGGCCGAGGTGGCGGCGCTGGTCGCGTTCCTTGCGTCGGAGGAGGCGGCGTTCATCACCGGCGAGATCTACCGCATCGATGGCGGCAGGATGGCGAAGCTGAGCCTGCCCTGAGAGCCTGCCTTGAGCCTTTTCCTCAAGCCTGTCCTAGAATTCCTGATTCAGCGAATCCATGGCCGGGATTTCACGTTCGCGCCGTGCGATATAGTCGCGAAGCGCCTCGTCG
>RFZL01000142.1 GCA_009920665.1 Alphaproteobacteria bacterium
TGCCGGCGGCCTGATATTCCGCGCGCAGAGCCCCGGTGAATCCCGACTTGTCATGACCGGCCGACAGGTTGCAGACCCGGCCACCACGTTTGATGGCCAGTCCGGCATTGCCGGCCTGCTGCTGTAAGTCACTGAATTCCGGGTCCGGACCGGTGAACACAAAAGGCGCTGAATAATCGCGCGCCATCGCCTGTTTCAGCGCCGCGCCACGAAGCCCGAGATGCCAGGCCTGCTCGGCCTGCCCCAGATCAGCCAGGAAATGGCAATGACGCTTCAGCGAGGCCTCGATGTGACGGTCCCACAACGCCATCAGGCGATCCGGCGCAAGGCCGACGACATCCGGGCTGTCCGGAGCTGCCGGCAGATCGAACAGGCGCCTGTTGACCAGCGCCGCGCCATTCTCGCAGATGAAGGGAAGGCTGGCGCCAAGTTCGTCACAGAAGGCGCTGATCTCGCGGCTTGTCTTGCTCGAATTCGGGACCATCGTAACACCGCTGCGCAGCAACGCCAGAATGTCATCACGAATCGACGCGAAGCTGAAATCGTCATGTCCCAGCAATGTGCCATCAAGATCGGTCATGAACATCAGTCCCATGGCAGTGCCCCTTCCCCTGCTCACACCAAGGCCGGCATGATGTGGTAAAAGGGGCGTGCAGATACTGAAAGGGCTATATTTGATCGGTATCGATGCAAATTTTGCATCAGCAGATGCCGGCCCGGGCCATACCAGTCCGGGCCATACCAGTCCGGGCCATACCAGTCCGGGCTAGTCCGGGCGGTCCTGCTGTATGGCGGCGCGTTTGCGCTCGCGATGAAAGATATAGAGTCCCGACGCCATGATCACGAAGGACCCGGCCCAGGTCCAGATATCTGGAAACTGGCCAAAGATCAGATAGCCATAGAGGCTCGCCCAGATGATGATGGTATAGTGAAGTGGCGAGACAAAGACAGCCTGCCCGATCTCGAGAGCGCGGATGACCAGAAATTCACCGAGCGCCGCCATCAGTGACATCGAGGTGATGATGGCAATCAGTTTCAGTGAGCCAATCGGCTGCCAGATAAAGGGCTGCACAACGCTCAACATCAGAAAGGCGGTCAACGCGGTATAGGCCAGCGTCGTCTCGGTGCGGTCACGCGACCCGATATGGCGTGAGATGACCTGCCTGATAGCAAACAGGATTGCCGCCAGCAAGGGCAGGAGCAGCCCGGGGTGAAAGCTCTCCATCCCGGGCCGGATCACGATCAGGGTACCAAGAAACCCGATGACCGTGGCGGCCCAGCGATGCAGCCCGACACGTTCACCAAGCAACAGCGCCGCCAGCATGGTCACGACAAGCGGCGCCACAAAGGTGACCGACACGGCGTCCGCCAGCGCGACGAAATTCAGCCCGGTTATAAAAAACGTTGCCGACAGGGCCGCCGCAGCCCCGCGGCCGATCTGCAACATTGGAAAGCCGGTCCGCAGAATTGTCCGGCCATGCCAGGCAATCAGCATCAGAACACCCAGGACAAGGCCGATCTGACGGGTCCAGACAATCTGCAGCGCCGGCAAGTGCGA
>RFZL01000143.1 GCA_009920665.1 Alphaproteobacteria bacterium
GGCTGCAGGACGCCGAGCTTGCCGTGAAGACGGGCGCTGCGGATGACGAGACACAATGCGCCCAGACATTGCTCGGGATCTGCATTCGCGGCCGTGCCCTGAAGCGCTGACCGGTGGTGCCGGTCTGGACCCGCGACCCGGGCGCTAGTCTTTTTCCAGCTTGTCGATCACGGACTCGAATTGTTCGAGCGAGTTGAAATGCATGACGAGCCGGCCGCGGTTCTTGTCCTCATGCCATTCGATGTCCAGCCGCAGGCCGAGTTTCGCCTGCATGCTTTCTTCAAGGGCGCGTATATCTGCCGTCTTGTTCGCTTTCGGCTTTGTTGCCGCGGCCTGGCCTGTGGAGGTTGGTGATTTCTGCGACTTGACCAGCGCCTCCACCTGGCGGGCGGAAAGACCTTTTCCGACAACCCGGCGTGCCAGCGCCGCGCAATCGGGATGACCGATCAGCGGGCGCACCTGGCCCATGCTCAACTGCCCGTCGACGACCAGCTGACTCACCTCCTGAGGCAATGTCAGGAGACGCAGGAGATTGGCGATGTGGCTTCTGGATTTTCCAATAATTTCAGATAGTTGTTCTTGCGTATATCCAAAATTGTCAATCAGCTGGCGATAGCCTTCAGCCTCTTCAACAGCACTCAGATCAGCCCGCTGGACATTCTCGATCAATGCCAGCTCATGCGCTTCCTCGTCACCCATCTCGCGGATAATGGCCGGAATGACATGCAGCTGCGCCAGCTGCGCCGCGCGCCAGCGCCGTTCGCCGGCAATCAGCTGGTAGCGGTTGCTTGCCCCCTGCTGGGGACGGACAAGAATGGGTTGGACGAGGCCCTTGGCCCGAATGGAATCGGCAAGCTCGGCAAGCCGTTCCTTGTCAAAGCGGCGGCGCGGCTGCCAGGGGCCGACATTGATCCATTCAACCGGAATTTCACCAAGACCGGACAATTGCGACTGCAACGCCTCCCCGGACCCGGAAATGGCTGCCTGAGAGGCGCCCAACCCGGCGGGAGCGGCTGTCCCGGTGGCGGCGGCAACGCCAGCATCACCCAGAAGCGATGACAGGCCGCGGCCGAGGCCACGCGGCCTGGCGGTGGATGCCAGCGCCTTTTTCGCGGCTTTCTTGCTTGCTGCCTTGGCTGCCGGTTTCTTTTTTGCTGTCTCGGCTTTCTTTGCCATGCTCGTTATCCCTGCGTATTTGTCCTTGTGCCTGTCCCGGGCGGATGTCCCGGGCGGATGTCCCTTGCCGGTCAGGCCGCCTTTGCCTCCTGACGAAGCAATTCAGCCGCAAGCGCCGCATAAGCCTGCGATCCGGGACATTTCAGATCATAGATCAGCACCGGCTGCCCGAAAGACGGTGCCTCTGACACCCGCACATTGCGCGGGACGACCGTATTATAGACCAGCTCGCCAAAATGGTCGCGCACATCATTGGCCACCATGGCGGACAGCTTGTTGCGGCTGTCGAACATGGTCAGCACGATGCCCTGCATGGACAGCGCGCCATTCAGCCCGGCCTTCACGGCATCAATGGTGCGCATCAGCTGCG
>RFZL01000144.1 GCA_009920665.1 Alphaproteobacteria bacterium
TTCAGGCTGACCTTGTCGATGGCCTGCAGGCCGCCAAAGCTCTTGCTCAGGTTACGAGTTTCTAGCAGCGTCACCCAACTTCTCCTCGCTTCTCTGAATAAATCTGCGGTTCCGGCGGACACCCTCGAACCAGCCACCGATCCCGCGCGGCATGAACAGCACCAGCAGCACCATCGACAGACCGAATACAAGCGGCTGGATGACGATCGGCCGGTCCATGAAATAGACCACCAGATCCTTGGTCTGGTCATAGGCGATGGTCACCACAATGGCACCGATAACCCCGCCCCAGACATTGCCGATGCCGCCAAGAACCACCATCAGCAGCAAGGTCACCATCTCGATGACCGTGAAATTGTTATGGTGAAGATAGCCCGGCGGCATATGCGCGAACAGCGCGCCGGCAAGCCCGGCATAGATGGCGCTGAGAACAAAGGCGAGAAGCTTGTATTTCACCACATTGATGCCGTTCACCGAAGCGGCGATGGTATCCTCGCGGATGGCCTGGAAGGCGCGACCGGTCGCCGAGCGGAGGATCGCGAAAGAAAAGTAGATCCCGACCACAGCCGCCGTCATCACCAGATAATAATAGCTTGTGAAGCTGTCAAAGACGAAACCGCCAATGCTTGGTGCCGGAATCATCATCAGGCCGGTACTCGACCCCAGCGCCGGCGTCACGGCGATGAAGATGCGGACCGATTCCCCGAGCCCCAGTGTCGCCAGCGCCAGATAGGCACCCTCAAGCCGCACCGACGGCAGCCCGACAATGAGACCGGCGAAGGCGGTGACAATCACCGCGATCGGTATCGACACCCAGACCGACAGGCCGAAGCCGAGGGCACCGCCGAAGCCGCCGGGTTCCAGCGACAGGACAGCCGAGGTCACCGCCCCGATGGCGTAGAGACCGATATGACCAACCGTGACCTGACCGCAGAAGCCCTTCACGATGTTCAGCCCGACGGCCAGCATGATAAACAGACAGGCGCGGTTCGCCAGATCGATCAGATAGTCATTGAAAAAGGTCGACAGGATGAACGGAAGGGTCAGAAGCAGCGCATAGGCGACAAGCCACGGCAACAGCCTGTGGCGTTGTGCAAGCGCGTCGATCAGGTCAGCAATACGCGATAGAAATGACATATCGAGCTGTTCCCCCGGGGTCGTCCAAAAAAGAGAAAATTCAATGACCGTAACAGGATAATGGCCGTAACAGGATAATGACCGGGGGAAGTGATCCCCCGGCCATAAAGTTCGAGACCTTATTCGAGGCCGAAATCAGGCTCCATGGTCACCCGGGCGAGAACCTCGGTTTCAAAGTCCTCACCACCCTTGGTGTAACCGATGAGAACCGCGGTGCGGTTGCCGTCACGGCACTGCGGGGTCGGCGCCGCGCAGAAGCTGATTGGCCCCGAGGCCAGACCCTCATAGCCCTCGACACTGGCGATCGCATCGCGAATGGCGGTACGGTCAGCAGCAAGCGAGCTGTCGGTCAGGCCAAGATCGGCGTTGTTCAGAGCGATTTCCATGATCCGCACA
>RFZL01000145.1 GCA_009920665.1 Alphaproteobacteria bacterium
GAGGATCACCGCCGTGCTGGCGCAGGCATCCTTCAGATAGCCCAGCAATTCGCGGAAGGGCACTTTCGCCAGACGCGCGCCGACAGCGCCGCCGATGGCAAGCTGTGCCAGGATCACGAACTCATTGACCCGCGGCAGGTCGGCCCATCCCATCAGGTGAAAGACGGTCGACAGACCCATCGGACCGAGAAGGTAGGGCATCGGGATACGAAGTCCGCGCGCGATCAGCATGCCAACAACACCAAGCAGGATGAAAATGATGATGTCCATTGCCGGCAGCTCGAAGATGCCTGGCATTGTCTGCAGCGCGACGTTCGACTGGTCGACCGCCGCCTGCCCCTCGATCAGGCGCAGCAGCAGCGGCGTTGTTATGAAGACAATGACAACCCGCACCAGATGGAACAGCGCCACGACATAGTCGCGGTCGACCATCTCGCGGGCCATGGCGATCGCCTCTGCCTGGCCGCCCGGCACGCTGCACAGAATGGCGAGGCGTGGGTCATATCCGCGGAATCTGCGCAGGAACTGATAGCCGATCACCGTGACGATAATGGTTGTCACCACCATGGTGACAAGTGTCAGCGACCATTTCTCGGCCTGCGCCAGGACTGACTGGTTGAAAGTGGCGCCGATCAGCACGCCAAGCCCCAGCACCACCGGCTTGTGGAACCAGCGGGCAACGCCGAGATGTGGTTGCAGGCGCGTGACAAGCCCGCCGCCGATCCAGACGCCGAACAGGCTGCCCATCAGATAGGGGGCCGGAAGGCCGATCTGCAAAAATCCCCAGCCGCTGGCCAGCGCCACGGCAAAGGTGACGGCCAGACGGCGGATGTCTGTTGTCAGCCAGGCCGGGAAGATGGTCTGCAGCAACGCCATGTCAGTCAGGCTCGGTATCGACGGTCAGGCTGAGAAGCGACAGCCGCGCCGCCAGCGCGGTGTCGAGATGGTGCAACATGGCGTCGGCGGCGGCCTGCGGATCACGCTTCTGGATCGCGCCATTAATCACCTCATGCTCGCTGCGGATGGCGGCAGCGCGGTCCGGCAGCGAATAGGCTGTCGCGCCAAGCAACACCATCAGCCGCGACAGGTGCGTCAGGCTCTCGGCAAGAAACCGGTTGCCTGCCGCCTGCAGGATGGCGTGGTGGAATTGACGGTTGTGGCGCGCCAGGTCTTCCGGTGTCGCGCCGCCGGCAATCAGCGCCGCCTCGGTATCACAGATGTCGGCTATGACCTTTCGCTCGGCATCGCCGGCATTCTGCGCCGCCAGCCTGGCGGCCATCGATTCCAGCGTGCCGCGGAGCTCATACAGGCTGCGGACATCCTGCCAGTCCAGCCGCCGCACGCGAAGCCCATCCTCGTCACGCTCAAGAATGCCCTCGGCACGAAGTTGTGTCAGCGCCTCGCGAAGCGGCGTGCGGCTCACCGCCAGCGCCGTGACAAGATCAACCTCCTTCAGACGCACGCCGGGCGCCATCGCGCCGGACTGGATGGCGG
>RFZL01000146.1 GCA_009920665.1 Alphaproteobacteria bacterium
AGATCGTAATATTTGACGAAATTTCGCCGCATGGAGGTGGCCAGCACCCCGGCATACCACATCTGTTCCAGCGCCTTCTTGTGCGGTTTGCGGGCCCACATCTCGCGGCTTTCGGCGGCACTGTCGAAGGCGTGGGTGGAAAGCGGTCCCTCGGCGGCGATACGGTCGCGCAGCGCTTCGATCTCGCCCTGATCCATGCCGGACCGGTACCAGGCGGCGTTCGCGGCACGCGCGCCGAGCCGCCGGAACTGGCGCTGCCAGAGGGGATAGGTCTCCACCGGGATCAGCGAGGCGTCATGGGTGAAATGCTCGAACAGCAGCCGCTGTTGCAATAGCGGCCAGAGCATGCGTTCGCGGTAGTTGCGGTTGCGCGACCACAGGATATGGTCCTGCGCCCGCACCACATTGCGCACCGTGTCGATCTGCAGGAACCCCAGATCGCGGATGATCTGCATGATGCCGGCGGCATTCAGCGGGCCGGAGGGCGGGTCCACCAGCCGGTTCGCCGCCAGCCACAGCCGCCGCAGGTCGCGGTTGTTGATGCTGATGCTGTTGGCGGAGATGCGGGAGGGTGTCTTTGCGGTCATCTCCCACCCATGGCACAGACTGCCACCTCACCGCAATGCCGGCAGGGGGCTTTCCCACACCAAGAATTTTCTGGACCCCCGTCGCCGTTGGTGGCAAAAGATGCCCGAAGCGACGCGGCTGTGGTGTAGTGGTAGCACAAGAGCCTTCCAAGCTCTTAGGGCCAGTTCGAGTCTGGTCAGCCGCTCCAGCTTCATTCCTCCTCTCAAAAGACGAGATTGTCCATGGCCGAACGGCCAGGCGCGCCATGCCGCACGCCTTCATCCGTCCTATGCGCCAATCAGCCTATTTTTTAGGCATTTCGCATTATTCATCGGCAATCATGATCATGGATGCCTTTAATAGAGGCATTTTTCTTGCCATGGCGGCCCGTCTGGTGGCACGCAGACCCTGCAACATAGAAGGGCGCCGTGGCGGATGGGGATTGTCAGCGCGGCGCCATTCCGGAGGAAGATCATGTTTACTCGTTTTGTCCTGCGCGGCCTGATGGCCCTCGGCCTCGTCGGCATGTCGGCGCTTCCCGCCCTTGCCGCCGACGGCCTCGATACCGGCGACACCGCCTGGATCCTGTCCGCCACCGCGCTTGTCCTGTTCATGACCCTGCCCGGCCTGGCGCTGTTCTATGCCGGCCTCGTGCAGTCGAAGAACATCATCTCGGTGCTGATGCATCATTTCGCCATCGCCTGCCTGATGTCGGTGCTGTGGGTCGTCGCCGGCTATTCGCTGGCCTTCTCCGGTGACGGCGCCTGGTTCGGCAATCTCGACAACATGTTCCTTGGCGGCATCGGCGTCGACAGCATGTCGGGCACCATTCCGGAATCGCTGTTCGCGGCCTTCCAGATGACCTTTGCCATCATTACCCCGGCGCTGGTCATCGGCGCCTATGTCGAGCGGATGAAATTC
>RFZL01000147.1 GCA_009920665.1 Alphaproteobacteria bacterium
TCGCAGAACGGGCGCAGCATGCCGGCATAGTCTTCGGGCGAGATGTCGCGCCTCGATGCGGCGGCGATCCGGTAGTCCGACGTGATCTGCCCGTCGAGATAGCGCCAGAACAGGGCAGGCAGGATCTTGCGCAGGGCAAGATCGCCGGTACCGCCGATGATCACATAATCGCTCGGGGACAAATTGACCGAGGGCGTCTTGGCATCTGTCATATCAGTCTCCGCTGCGAGGCCGGCATCACTGAACGAATGATCGTGGTCTGGCACTCTGGTCACCTACAGTTTCAGGATGGAACCGGCCGTGTCCAGCATCCTGTTGGAAAATCCCCATTCATTGTCGTACCAGGCCAGAACACGGGTCATTCCGTCCGGCATCACCCGGGTCTGGTCGAGATGGACAACGGCCGAGGAGGGATCATGATTGAAGTCGGTGGAGACAAGCGGTCTGTCGGTCACCGTCAGGACGGGCGCCATGGTGTTGGCGGCGGCGACAAAGGCGGCGTTGATGTCCTCGGCGCTCATCCGGCGGGCCGGCTCGAACACAAGGTCGACGGCCGACACATTCGGCGTCGGCACCCGGATGGCAACCCCGTCCGTGCAGGAGGCGTTCGAGATGATGGTCATCTCCGCCGCCAGGATGCTGTCATTGACGCCATAGACGATGGTGGCGTCTGCGCCCTTGCATGGCGCCGAAACAAGGACGCGCGCTGCGCCGGCGTCGATATGGCGGCCGGCGGCCTCGGCATCGGTGAAAATGCCGGTGCATTCCATCACCAGCTCGATCCCGCGCCCGCCCCAGTCGCAATCCTCGGGGTTCCGGTGGCTCATATAGGCGATGCGCCGCCCGTCGATTTCGATAAAGCCGTCACCGAACCCGACCGCCCGGTCGAGCCGGCCATGGGTCGAATCCAGCTCCAGAAGAAGGGCCGCGGTTTCCACCGGCGCCAGATCATTGACGGCGACGATGCTGTAATCATCGCGCGGCGATTCAAGGATCGCGCGAAGGATGTTGCGGCCGATCCGGCCAAACCCGTTGATGGCAACCTGTTTCATGACATGTTTCCCCCGTTCATGCGTCGGAAATACAGGAGAAGAGAGTGTTCCGTCAATTAATAAATCAATCTGATTTAAAAAATATCGAAAACCTGCTACAGATGATCTCCGGAAGGTGGCTTGCCGGGGCGATACCGGCGGTTCTATCCTGTCGCCACCGCCATGACATTATTGCCATGACGGCATTATCATGCCGCAAGCCGGCATTCAGGTTTCAAGACCAGGGACAACACCCCGATGAAGGCGCAATCCCCAATTGGTGACCACACTTCTGCCGTGCTTCATGGCGGCAACCAGGTCAGCGTGGGACAATATAACGAGCGGCTCGTGATCTCGCTGTTGCGCCGCCATGGCTGGCTGACAAAGGCGGATCTGGCGCGCATGACCGGGCTGTCGGCGCAGACCATGACGGTGATCGTCAA
>RFZL01000148.1 GCA_009920665.1 Alphaproteobacteria bacterium
GATGAATGCTATGTCGCCGTCGGCGGCGCGGCGACGATGAACCGGGCGCCGATCCGCACCAGCAGGGTGACGGAGCTGTCGCGCGCCCGAATCGCCACGACCTCGCCGGAAGCGCTGAAACCGGACAGCCTCGATGCCTTCAACAGGCTGAGCGCCGCCTCTGCCACAAGCACCTATGGCGGCGACTGCCACAATTACGCACTCCTGGCGGCCGGCCATGTCGATATTGTTCTCGAGGACGGGCTGGCCACGCACGACATCATGGGTGTCGTCGAGGTGATCCGCGCGGCTGGCGGCATTGTCACCGACAAGACGGGCGCTGCCGTCACGATGCAGGGAACCGACAGCCTGCTGGCGGCATCGACGCCCGAGCTTCACGCGGCCGCGCTTGCGCTGGCTGGCAAGTCCGGTTGAGCCAAAGGAGGTGGTCTCATGACCAGGATCGGCCATGATCAGAATCGGCCCATGATCAGAATCGGATTTTACGGCACAGCCAGCGATATCGCCCAGTGGGAGGAGTCTCTCGACGGCCGGTTGCCGCCTTTCGAGATTGTTGAGCTGATGAGCGACGCCGGCGCGTCCTGCGATGTGGCGCTTGTCTGGGCACCGCCCCGTGATGCCTTCACCCGCTGTCCGAACCTGCGCGGCATCATCATGCAGGGCCAGGGCGTCGACCACATGATGCGCGACGACACGGTGCCGCGCGACATCCCGCTGGTACGGCTGATCGATCCCGACATGGCGAATGCGCTGAGCCACTGGGCCATCCTGAACGCGCTGGATTTCTGGCGTGACGGCGCGGCCTATCGCGACCAGGAGCAGCGCCGCGTCTGGCAGCATATCCCGCAGCGCCCTGCCACAGGTGCGAAGATCGGCATTCTGGGGATCGGTGCCATCGGCAATGTCATTGCCCGGCGGTTCGCCGCGCTCGGCTTCGAGGTGCGCGGCTACGCCCGCACGCCGCGCTCGATCGAGGGGGTGGCGACCTTCGCCGGCAGTGACCAGCTTGCCGCATTTGCCGACGGTCTCGACATTGTCGTGTCGGTCCTGCCGCTGACGCCGGAAACCACCGGGATCATGAATGCCGGCTTCTTCGGCATGCTGGCCGACGGCGCCTTCATCATCAATGGCGGGCGTGGCCCGCAGGTGGATGATGACGATCTGCTGGCGGCGCTGGACTCAGGCAAGCTCGGCGGCGCGGCGCTTGATGTGTTCGCGGTGGAGCCGCTGCCGCAGGATCATCCTTTCTGGACACATCCCAAGGTGCGGGTCTGGCCGCATGTGGCGGCACAGACCAATGCCACCTCGGCGGCCGAACAGGTGGCCGCCGCCATCACCGCGATGATGGACGGCAGCGAGCCTGCGAACCGTGTCGACTGGTCACGCGGCTACTGACACGGCAACCGTCGCCGCCTAGCGGCCGGCCAGCCTCTCGATATAGGTGAACAGCGCGCGAAGCCCCATCGCCTCGCC
>RFZL01000149.1 GCA_009920665.1 Alphaproteobacteria bacterium
ATTTTTTACTGCCCGTGATTTTCATCGTCCTCTGGTCATCGGCCTTTGTGGCCGGCAAGGCCGGTGTGCACCATTCCACACCCTTTGCCTTTCTTGCCGCGCGATTCATCATCGTCGCTCTGATTTTTTCGGGCGTGGCGGCGGGCCTCTACATGTGGCATAGGTGGCATGGGCGCACCAAATCCAGCGATGCCGTGGCCCCGCACATCAAGACCGCGTCCAGTGAACCGATTCTACTGACGGCACTCGTTGGGTTGCTGCTTCACGGGTTCTACCTTGGCAGCACCTTTCTGGCGATGTCGCTTGGTCTTGGCCTGTATGTGATCCCGCTTGCCATCATCCGGCATCCCGAACTGACCGATCTCGCCAACGCGCCGGTGGCGGCGATCCTGACAGCGCTGCAGATCGGCATCGGGCTGGCGCTGCTTGGGCGCGGGCTGATTGCGCCACATGGCGCCGCGCTTCGCGCCGCGTTCGGGGCGGCCGGTCTGGCAGTGATCTTCCTGCGGTTTACGGGCTGAGGCGTGCCAATGCTTATCGAGATCATCGACCTGACACTCCTGATCGGCATCATCGTGGCGCTGGCCGCCGCCGGCATGACCGCCTATGCGGGCTTTGGCGGGGCACTTGTCATGGTGCCCCTTTTCACCTTTCTGATCGACCCGGTGCAGGCGGTGGCCCTGACCGCCATCTGCAGCTCGGTCGCGCTTGTGCATGTGCTGCCGGGCCTGTTCACAACCGTCAAATGGTCAGAGGTGGTGCCAGTCTTCATCGGCCTTGTAGTGTCGGCGTCGATAGCCTCGCATTTCCTGGTGGTCGCGGATGTCGGGACAATTCGCCTGGGCATGGGCATCTTCATCCTCTTGTCCGCCACCGTGCTGATCCTTGATTTCAGATATTCCGGTCCACGCGGTCAGCTGCCGAGCCTTGCAGTCGGCACCCTGACAGGCGGCATCATGGGCGGGTTCGGTGTGCCGGCGGGCCCGGTGATGGTTGTCTATTATCTTGCCGCCAAGGAACCGCCCGCCGTCCAGCGCGCCAACATCATGTTGAGCGTCTGGCTGCTGGTAATGGTGGTGTTTGGCAACCTGCTGGCCCGTGACGCCATCGAGACCACGACATATCTGCGGTCCGCCTTCATTATCCCGGCATCCATTCTCGGCGCCATGCTTGGCAAGTATCTGTTCCGTCGCGCGCCGGTCACCTGGTTCAAGCGTTGCGCGCATTGGCTGCTGATCGCCATCGGTGTGTCCTTGTTGGTGACGACGGTCACCTGACATCATCCCGGCACGCCCCGCCCCGCGCACCGGCATGGTGTCGACGCGGGGTGCGCACGGCCAAAGAATGACCCCGGACAAAGAAAATGCCCTGCGGTCGCGACAACCGCAGGGCATCTTTTCATTCATATATCCCGCTCTGGTCAGGTGGCAGGGGCGATAGGACTCGAACCTACAACCCCCGGTTTTGGAG
>RFZL01000150.1 GCA_009920665.1 Alphaproteobacteria bacterium
CAAGGCCGATATCGGGCTGAAGGACGGCGTGATCGCCGGGATCGGCAAGGCCGGCAACCCGGACACGCAACCGGATGTGGATATCATCATCGGCCCCGGGACCGAGGCCATCGCTGGCGAAGGCCATGTGCTGACAGCAGGCGGGTTCGACAGCCATATCCATTACATCTGCCCGCAGCAGATCGAGGATGCGCTGCATTCCGGCCTGACGACGATGCTTGGCGGCGGCACCGGTCCGGCGCATGGCACGCTGGCCACAACCTGCACGCCGGGTCCCTGGCATATCGGGCGGATGCTGCAATCCGCGGACGCATTCCCGATGAACCTGGCCTTCGCCGGCAAGGGCAATGCCGCGCTTCCGGCGGCACTGGAGGAACAGGTGCGCGGCGGGGCCTGCGCGCTGAAGCTGCATGAAGACTGGGGCACCACCCCGGCCGCCATCGACAATTGCCTGTCGGTCGCCGACGCCATGGATGTGCAGGTGATGATCCATACCGACACGCTGAATGAAAGCGGCTTTGTCGAGCATACGGTCGCGGCGATGAAAGAGCGTGTGATCCACGCCTTTCATACCGAAGGCGCGGGCGGCGGCCATGCGCCGGACATCATCAAGATCTGCGGCGAGAGCCATGTGCTGCCCTCATCCACCAACCCGACACGGCCCTATACGGTGAACACGCTGGAAGAGCATCTCGACATGCTGATGGTCTGCCACCATCTCGACAAGTCGATCCCCGAGGATGTGGCCTTTGCCGAAAGCCGGATCCGGCGCGAGACCATCGCCGCCGAGGATATCCTGCATGACATGGGGGCCTTCTCGATCATCGCATCCGACAGCCAGGCCATGGGCCGGGTCGGCGAGGTGATCATCCGCACCTGGCAGACGGCACACAAGATGAAGGTGCAGCGTGGCCGCTTGCCTGAAGAGACGGGCGACAACGACAATGAGCGGGTGAAACGCTATGTCGCGAAATACACCATCAATCCGGCCATCGCGCATGGCATCGCCGGCCATATCGGGTCGATTGCGGTCGGCAAACGTGCCGATCTGGTGCTGTGGCATCCGGCCTTTTTCGGGGTGAAGCCTGAAATGGTGCTGATCGGCGGCAGCATCGCCTGCGCGCAGATGGGTGATCCGAACGCCTCGATCCCGACACCGCAGCCTGTCTATACGCGGCCCATGTTCGGCGCGTTCGGCAGATCTGTTGAGAATTCAGCCGTCAGTTTTGTCAGCGCCGCGGCGCAGGAGGCCGGCATCGGCGATGCCCTGGGTCTCGCCAAGACAACGGTGGCGGTGGCGAACACGCGGTCCATCTCGAAGGCGGACATGGTTCATAACGCCTATTGTCCGCAGATCGAGGTCCATCCAGAGACCTATGAGGTGCGTGCCGACGGCGAGCTGCTGACCTGTGAGCCAGCCGCCGAGCTGCCCATGGCGCAGCGCTACTTCATGTTCTGAGGTGACGTCAT
>RFZL01000016.1 GCA_009920665.1 Alphaproteobacteria bacterium
ACATTGAAAAGCCCGGCATATCCCCACTGGATATTCACGCCAAGCGCCATGATCGCCGAGATGATACACATATTGAGCAGCGCCAGCGACACATCCCAGCTCTGCATGAACCCGACCGTCACGAACAGCAGCGCCATCAGCGCGAACATGGACAGATTGCGGACCGAGATGCTCATAAAGACTTCCCGCTGAAGATGCCGGTCGGTTTGACCAGCAGAACAATCACAAGGATGACGAATGACACGGCGAATTTGTAATCCGTCGAAAGAAACTGAACCAGCGTGTCGGGCGCCATCGATTCCGGCACCAGATAGGTCACCACACGTTTATAGGCAAAGGTGACGAACAGCTCGGAAAAAGCGATGACAAAGCCACCGGCGATGGCGCCAATCGGATTACCCACCCCGCCGACAATCGCGGCGGCGAAGATCGGCAACAGAAGCTGCAGATAGACAAAGGGCTTGAAGCTCTTGTCCAGCCCGTACAGCGTGCCGGCGATGGTCGCCAGCGCGGCCGTCATGATCCAGGCAATCATCACCACCCGGTCCGGATTGATCCCCGACAGCAGCGCCAGATCCTCGTTGTCAGAAAAGGCGCGCATTGATTTGCCGGTGCGGGTTCGGTTCAGGAACCAGAAGACCGCCGCGACAGTGATGATGGCGGTCACGACGGTCACCACCTGGGTTGTCTTGATGGCCAGCCCCTCATTCAAACCCGTCATGTTCTTGAATTCCCGCGCCTTGATGATAAAGCGCTGGCCATCGGCGAAGACCTGGTCGCGCGGGCCAATGACGAACCGGATCAGCCCGTTATAGACAAACATCACCCCGACCGAGACAATGAGATAGATCACGCCTGACGCCTTCTGGCGGCGGTAATAGCGATAAACCAGCCGGTCCGTGACCAGACACAGGATGATGGCGGCGAAAATACCGACGGGAAGCGCCAGCAGCGCGGTCGGCAGCGGGCCAAAGCCGATTCCAGCGCTCTGCAGCCCCCAGGTGGCCAGGATCACGAACATGGTGCCGATGGCCATCGTCTCGCCATGCGCGAAGTTCGAGAATCGCAATACAGCATAGACAAGCGTTACCCCAAGGGCACCAAGCGCCAGCTGGCTGCCATAGGCAAGGCCCGGCACGATGACGAAATTGGCCAGGATCACAAGGGCGTTCAGGACATCGCTCATCTCACCCTCCCAGAAACGCCCGCCGCACCTCGGGGTCGGCCATGAGGGCCGCGCCAGTGTCGGTATAGGCGTTGCGCCCCTGCACCAGAACATAACCGCGGTCGGCGATATTCAGCGCCTGCTTGGCGTTCTGTTCGACCATCAGAATGGCAATCCCGGTCTGCGCCACCTCGATGATGCGGTCAAACAACTCGTCCATGACGATCGGCGACACACCTGCCGTCGGCTCGTCAAGCATCAGGATTTTCGGCTGTGTCATCAGCGCCCGACCCACCGCCACCTGCTGGCGCTGGCCACCCGAAAGTTCTCCCGCCGGCTGGGCGCGTTTCTCATGCAGGATCGGGAAAAGGTCGAAGACCTGCCGCATCGTTGTGGCGATGTCATCGCGGCGGATGAAGGCCCCCATTTCAAGGTTTTCTTCAACCGTCATGCTGGTGAAGACGTTGTTTGTCTGCGGCACGAACCCCATGCCGCGAAGAACACGTTCCTGCGGCTTCAGCCGTGAGATATCCTCGCCCTCCAGTAGCACCCGCCCCTCGCGCAGGCCCAGCATGCCGAACATCGCCTTCATCGCCGTCGATTTGCCGGCTCCGTTCGGCCCGACGACCACGGCAATCTCACCCGGCTCAACGCCAATGGTGCAGCCATGCAGGATATCGGCGCCGCCATAGCCGCAGACCATCTCCTCACCGACCAGAAAGCTCATGACACAGCCAAGATAGGCCTCGATGACCTCTTCATTCGCGCGCACCTCGGCGGCAGTGCCGGTGGCAAGGACGGCGCCCTCGGCCATCACAATGACCGGATCGCACAGCCGCGAGATGAACTCCATGTCATGCTCGATCATGCAGAAGGTATAGCCGCGTTCGCTGTTGAGCCGCTGGATGGCGTCGCCGATAGTGCGCAGCAGGGTACGGTTCACGCCGGCGCCGACCTCGTCGAGAAACACGATCTTGGCATCGACCATCATGGTCCTGCCGAGTTCCAGCAGCTTTTTCTGCCCGCCTGACAGATTTCCGGCAAGCTCATCTGCCACCTGGTTGATCTGCAGGAACTCGATCACCTCATCGGCCTTGCGGCGAAGCGCGGCTTCCTCGGCGCGAACCCGCGCCGGGCGGAGCCATGCATCCATGAGCCGTTCCCCCGACTGGCCGCCCGGCACCAGCATCAGATTCTCGCGTACGGTCAGCGTCGAGAATTCATGCGCAATCTGGAATGTCCTCAGCATGCCCCTGGCGAACAGCTCATGCGGCGGCAGGCCGGTAATATCCTGACCATCCAGAAGCACCCGGCCCGATGTGGGGGCATGGAGTCCCGCAATCACATTGAACAGCGTCGTCTTGCCGGCACCGTTCGGACCGATCAGGCCGGTGATTGATCCGGGCGCAATCGACAGCGAAACATTGTCGACAGCCTTGATGCCTCCGAAATGCTTGGAGAGATTTTCAACGACAATCATGCGGCACCGGCACAGCCATCAGAGCGGACAGACATTCAAGACATTATACATAAAAGAAAAACGGCCCAGACAGAATGTCCGGGCCGTTCATGGATGTCTTGGCCCTAGCGGTAGCCAACGGTGGTGTTCTTGCCACCGTCGATCAGGATCTCGGCATAGCTTCCTGCCGACTCACCGGACCCGATCAGCTCAACAGCCGACGCGCCAACATAATCGACGTCGCCGCCACCGGCGATGATCTTCAGCGCCTTGGCAAGTTCACCCGGGTAGATCTTCTCACCCGGCGCGTTGGCGACCATCATGACCTTTTCCTTGTAGGAGGATGCGTCGGTCGAACCGGCGGCCTGCATGGCCATGATCAAAAGCGCGGCAGCGTCATAGGACTCGGCCGTGAACGGGCCATTGGCAAAGCCGGCGGCCTTTGCCATGTCATCAAGCATCTTCGCACCCGGGCTGTCGGTTCCCGGCAGCGTGCCGATGGACCCGTTGAGATCAGGGCCGATCGCCGCTGGCAGGGCATCACCGATCATGCCGTCGGGAAGGAAGAAGCTGTCGAACGCACCGGTGTCAAGCGACGACTGGATGATCATCTTGCCACCCTGGTCGAGATAACCGGCCACCACCAGCATGTCACCGCCGGCCTGCGACAGGGCCGCAACCTCGGCACTATAGTCGCCCTTGCCCTCTTCGTGAGCCGCGTTGATCGTCACGCCGCCACCAAGCTTTTCGTAATTCATCTGGATGCTGTCAGCCAGACCCTTGCCATAGTCGTTGTTGGTGTAGGTGATGGCGACGGATTTGATGCCCTTTTCCATCAGCATTTCAGCCACAACCTGGCCCTGACGCGCGTCAGAGGGCGCGGTGCGGAAGAACAGGCCTGAATCCTCCATGTCCGACAGCGCCGGCGAGGTTGCCGAAGGCGAAATCATCGCAACGCCCTTGGCCATGGCCACATTCTGCAGCGTGGCGATGGTCACGCCGGAGCAGTCGGCACCCATGATGCCACTGACACCGTCAGAGGTGATCAGACGCTCGGCTGCGGCGGTGGCTGCCGCTGCATCAACACAGGTCGAGTCCGCACGGACAGGGGAGACCGAGCTGCCACCCATGAACGCACCGGAGTCGGTGGCTTCCTTCATGGCGAGTTCGGCACCGGACGCCATGTCGGGCGTCAGCGATTCAATCGGGCCCGTAAAGCCGAGCAATACGCCGATCTTCACGTCTGCAGCCATCGCAGGTGTCGCGACAAGCGCCGACGCCATGGCCACCATAAGCAATTTCTTCATCAGGACCTCCAAAAGTGATGAGAATACCAGGCGGCAAGTAAAGGACAGGACGTGACCTCAAGGCAAGCAGGAATCCGCCCCTTTCGGGCTATATACCGACTGAACCGGCAGCTCGACCCTGCCTGGACAGCTCATCCCTGCTTTGGATAGCCCAATGTTTTCAACGCGGTGGTGATCTCGTCCAGAATGACCGGATCATCGATTGTCGCCGGCATGTTCCATTCGACGCCATCGGCGATTTTCGCCATGGTACCGCGAAGCACCTTGCCGGAGCGCGTTTTCGGTAGCCGGTCGATGGCAACGACAAGGTTGAATGCGGACACCCGGCCAACCCGCGTTTTCACCAGGTCTGTCGCCTCGGCGCAGACCTGATCGACCGGCTTGTCACAATTCGGATAGAGGCAGATCAGCCCCAGCGGCAACTGCCCCTTCAACTCGTCGGCAACACCGATGACCGCGCATTCCGCGACATCGGGATGTTCGGCCAGTACCTCTTCCAGTTGTCCGGTCGACAGCCGGTGGCCGGCGACATTGATGACATCATCGGTGCGCGCCATGATGTAGAGATACCCGTCCTCATCCTTGTAGCCGGCATCGCCGGTCTCGTAATAGCCCGGAAACGTGGTCAGATATTTCGCGATGAAAGCGGCGTCCGCGCCCCATATCGTGGGCAGGCAGGATGGCGGCAGCGGCAGCTTTACCGCGATGGCGCCAAGTTCGTTCACCGCCCGCACCGCGCCATCCTCGGCCAGGATGTCGATCTCATAGCCGGGCATCGGCACCGAGGGCGAGCCAAGCTTGACCGGCAGCGTCTCGATCCCAACCGGGTTGGCGCAGATCGACCAGCCGGTCTCGGTCTGCCACCAATGGTCGATCACCGGCACGCCAAGCTTGTCCTGCGCCCATATGATGGTGTCGGGATCGGCCCGTTCGCCGGCCAGGAACAGATGTGTCAGCGATGAGGTATCATAGCTCTTCAGGAACTCGCCATCGGGATCGGCGCGCTTGATGGCGCGGAACGCGGTCGGCGCGGTGAACAGAACCTTGACGCCATGATCGCGGATCACCCGCCAGAACACGCCGGCATCGGGTGTGCCGATGGGCTTGCCCTCGAACAGCACGGTCGAACAGCCGGCGATCAGCGGCGCGTAGACGATGTAGGAATGGCCGACAACCCAGCCGATATCGGACGCGGCCCAATAGACGTCACCGGGCCTGACGTCATAGATGTTCGGCATCGACCATTGCAGGGCCACCGCATGGCCGCCATTGTCGCGCACCACCCCCTTTGGCTGGCCGGTTGTTCCCGAGGTATAGAGGATATAGAGCGGATCGGTCGCCTTGACCGGCACCGGCGCCACCTCATCGACACCTTCATGCGCGGCGTGCCATTCCAGATCGCGCCCGGCGACAAGGTCGGCCGCCAGCGCCGCACGCTGATAGATCACGCAGGAGTCCGGCTTGTGGGAAGACAACTCTATCGCCTCGTCAAGAAGCGGTTTGTAGGCGACGATCCGGTTCGGCTCATGCCCGCAGGACGCGCTGATGATGGCCTTTGGCGTCGCGTCATCGATGCGCTTGGCAAGTTCGGCCGCGGCAAAGCCGCCAAAGACAACCGAATGCACCGCGCCAAGACGCGCGCAGCCCAGCATCGCGACCACCGCCTCGGGAATCATCGGCATGTAGATGATCACCCGGTCACCGGTGCCAACACCAAGCCGTTGCAGCATGCCGGCAAAGCGCGCCGTGGCGGTCTGCAGCTCGGCATAGGTCAGCGAGGCCGCGTTGCCGGTAATCGGCGAGTCATAGATGATCGCCTTCTGCGCGCCTCGTCCGGCGGCGACATGCCTGTCAACGGCGTTGTGACAGGTGTTCAATTCGCCATCGGGAAACCAGCGATGGAAAGGCGGCTGCGACGAGTCGAGCGCCCTTGTCGGTGCCTTGTGCCAGTCTATGGCATCGGCGGCCTCCATCCAGAACGACGCGACATCGGCCTGCGCCCTGTCATAAAGTTCCTGATAACCCGCCATTGATCTGTCCCCTGCCATCCGGCGTCAGCTTTGAGCGCCATCCATATACTAGCCATAAATTGATGACCGGCAAAAGCCCTGCAGGCGAGCCCCTTCTCCTGTTATCACAAGTCAGTGATAGCATGCGGCACACACCCTCCGCATCTTGGTCAGGAAGGTATCTACCGATATAAGGGACCCATCGACATTCCGGGCAAATGAAACCGGGCAAATGAAATCGACAGAAGGGGACAGACATGCCGGTTACCCAGCACGTCGCCGACATGATTGCCTCGGCGCGGTTGCTGATCGATTCGATCGGTGCCACCGAAGCCGCAGAATTGCAGCGGCTTGATGCCGCCATCCTGATCGATCTTCGTGATATACGCGAACTGCAACGGGCTGGAACGGTGCCGGATGCCTTTCATGCGCCGCGTGGCATGCTGGAATTCTGGGCCGACCCTGCAAGCCCCTATCACAAATCGGTCTTCCAAACCGACGGGAAACTGATCCTGTTCTGCGCCTCCGGGTTGCGTTCGGCGCTGGCGGTAAGAACATTGCAGGAGATGGGCATGGACAATGTCCTCGACATGGAAGGTGGCTTTACCGAATGGAAGATGCAGGGCCTGCCAGTTGAATTCCTGACCTGACGCCAGGCAGGAATCGCCGCCATAATCAGCCAAGCGCCCGCGACGTTGCCCGCAGCATTTCGATCAGCGCCGGCCGGTTATCCGGGTCGCTCGGCGCATCCTGCGAGGCAAGATGCACAATGACCACTTCACGGGCCGGGTTGATCCACAGCCACTGGCCATGGATGCCGATGCCGCAGAATTCGCCGTCAGCCAGGCCTGTCTGATACCATTTCGAGCGATAGCATCCATCCGGGAAATGGCGCGGACCGTCGGCCTGTGCCAGCCACGCCGCGCGCGTGTCATGCGTTTGCATGTCGGTGATCCAGGCCTCCGGTACCACCTGCCGGGCGCTGGCGGCACCGCCACAACGAACCATCTCGCCAAGCCGGGCAAGGTCAGGCGCGGTCAGGCAGATGCCGCCGGCAACGCGCGGCGCGCCAAAGGTATCGAGGGTGATATAGGCTTCGGTGGCAATCCCGGCCGGCCGCATCAGATGGCGAGACATCAAGGCCGCAAAATTGTCCCCTGCCACGCGCTCGACAATCCAGCCGAGAAGATCGCTATGCGGCGAGCAATAATGGAACCGCTCGCCATGCGCGCCATCCGAGGCCGGCAGACGTGCAAGGAAGCTGCGCAGCCCCTCACTCGACGCGCCCTCTTCCGGCGGGTTCCAGGCGGCCGCCCGGCGATAGGCCATGAAGATGCCGTCCTCATCGAGATATTCCTCGCTGAAGGCCGATGCGACCGTCATGTCGAGCACATGCCGCAGCGTCGCCCCCTCATAGGCGCTTCCCCCTGTTTCGGGAAGGTAGTGCGTCACCGGTTGGTCCGGGTCGAGAACGCCTTCACCGACAAGAACACCGACAAGCAGCGCGGTCAGTGATTTCGAGATGGAGAAGATGATGTGCTGCCGGTCCGGCGCGCCCCAACCGCCATACCACTCATGAACCAGCCGCCCACGATGCAGCACGACAAATGCGTCGGTGGCGTTCGCCCGCAGAAAATCGGCAAGGCCGGTACCGGCATCATCCACCGTCAGGCCGGACAGATCCCGGCGTGTCTCGGGCAGCGCCTTCATGTTGGCGGCAGGCGGCATCGGCGCGGTTGGCAGCAACTGCCGGACATGCGAGAAGGACCAGCGGCAGACGCCCGGGCCCCGCCAGTTGGCCACCGTCACCTGCCTGTTGGGCGTTGGCGGCGCCCCCTGCATGAGATGCATCACATCACTCATCCGACATTATCCCTCAGCTGTGCATTGTCTCAACTGCCACCAGACAAGCTGGCATCGCAGCCAACGGCGCGATTATTCTTGCCGTCAAATCCCACTGCCGGCAAGCGCCGCGCTCTCGGCAGGCGTCGCCAGCTCGGCGTAGGCGATGGCCGCATTCACGAAAACTGCGGGCTGATGGACATCATACACATCATGTTGCAGATGGAGGTCGATGTGTTTGCCAGGCTTCGTCATCTGCAGGGTGCGCCAATGACCGACCTGCCCCGTCGCCAGTTTGACCGGCAGGCGGTCAGGTGGTCAGGCGATCAGGTGGTCAGGCGGTCAGGCTGATTGGTGCGCCGTCCGCAAGGTTGGCATCGGCCGGATCGTGGCTGACAAGCAACGCCGGAATCTGTCGGTCACGGATCCGGTCGCGGACAAACATGCCAAAGCCCTGCCGCAATGCCGGGTCAAGTGCCGAAAACGCCTCGTCCATCAGCAGAACCTGTGGCTCGGCGAGCAATGTGCGCATCAGCGCCGCCCGCGCCGCCTGCCCGCCAGAGAGCGATGCCGGGTCGCGGTCGGCAAATCCGGGCAGATCGGCCGCCTGCAGCGCCGCCTGAACCCGCGCCACGCGGTCACGCCGGTGGCGGGCGGCAAGCCCGAAGGCAAGATTGTCGCCGACCGACATATGCGGAAACAGAAGCGCGTCCTGAAACATCAGCCCGACACCGCGCTGTTCGGCCGGAAGGCTGGAGATATCCACCCCGTTGAGGCTGATGCGCCCCGACCATTGAACGGTATCATCCATCGTCCCGCCGATCACTGCGAGCAGGGTCGATTTACCACATCCGCTTGGCCCCTGCAGAAGATGCAGTTCGCCAGCGGGCACCGTCACCTCCAGCCGCTCGATCAGGGACGGCTGCCCGGCATAGGCAATGGTCAGATTGCGCAGCTGCAGCATGTTGGGGCCCTTGTTTACGAATGTGCGAAACTATAGCCTGTGACGGTCAGGCTATGCTAGATCGACGCACAGGAAAGTCATCCTGAACCTGAACCGATAAACCAGAAACGCTGAAAATGAACCCGTTCCATGCGCTGCACCTCGTGATCCTGCGGGCGATCTCCCCGTTCATGATGATCGTCACGATACTGTCCGGGGCAACGCTGATCGGGTCATTGTTGGCCGGGTCATTATTGGTCGGCCAGGCGCTTGCCAGTGACCGCGACTTTGCCGCGATCCGCGAGGCGGCGCGTGGCCAGACCGTGTATTTCAACGCGTGGGGCGGCGACGACAAGATCAATGACTATATCGCCTGGGCCGGCGATGAACTGGCACGGCGCTACGGCATCACGCTGAAGCATGTCAAGCTGGGTGACACTTCGGCCGCCGTGTCGCGCATTTTGTCGGAACAGGCGGCAGGACGAAATACCGGCGGGTCGATCGATCTGCTGTGGGTCAATGGTGAGAATTTCGCCGCCATGAAACGGAACGGGTTGCTGCAGGGCACGCCCTGGGCGGAATCGCTTCCATCCTGGCGGTATACCGATGCCGACTCCCTGCCAGCGATCAAGCTTGATTTCGCGGTACCGACCGACGGGCTGGAATCCCCCTGGGGACGGGCGCAACTGGTCTTCGCCCATGACAGCGCCCGCCTGCCAACCCCGCCAAGAAACGCCGCCGACCTTGCCACTTACATCATCAACACGCCCGGCAGATTCACCTATCCGCAGTCACCCGATTTTGTCGGCCTGTCCTTTCTGAAGCAGATCCTGATCGAGACGGCGGTTGACACGGCGCCGCTCTACCGGCCTGTCGAACCGGCGCTGTTCGATGCGGTGACAGCCCCGCTATGGCAGTGGCTTGACAGCGTGACGCCGCATCTGTGGCGCGGCGGGCGGGCCTATCCGGCGAATTATCCGATGCTGCGCCAGCTTCTGGCCGATGGCGAGGTCGATATCGCTATCGCCTTCAACCCGGCCGATGCGTCCTCGGCGATCGAGCGCGGCGAGCTGCCGGCCAGCATACGCACCTATATCCATGATGCCGGTACCATCGCGAATGTGCATTTCCTCGCCATTCCGTTCAATGCGAACGCGCCGGAGGCGGCACAAACCGTTGCCGATTTCCTGCTCTCGCCGGAAGCCCAGATCCGCAAGGCCGACCCACGTGTCTGGGGCGATCCGACCGTGCTGGCGATGCACCGGCTGTCGGCGGCTGATCGGGCCGGTTTTGCCGCCCTGCCGCGCGGCGTGGCCACATTGTCAGAAGCCGACCTCGCCGCCACGCTGGCCGAACCGCATCCCTCATGGATGAAGGCCATCGAGACCGAATGGCGGCGTCGTTATGCCAGCGGTGGCTGATTGTAGATGACACGATCCGGCGCGATCTGGCACGACCCGGCAAGGCATCACCTAATGATGTCAGGATGATGTCGGCATGATTGGCGCACGTCATATCATCACCGGCATTCTGGCGCTGGCAACCGCGCTGCCGGTCATCGCCGGCATCATCGGGGTTATGGCGCCGGCCATCGGCCTGTTCCCACCGCTGGGTTTTGTCACTCCATCACTTGATCCGGCGCGCGAATTTCTGGCCACGCCCGGGCTTGGACGTGCTGGCATGACATCGCTGATCACCGGGCTTGGCGCGACATGTCTTGCGCTTCTGTTCAGCTTTGCGCTTGTTGTCACATATGTGGGCGCGTGTCAGGCAAGCTGGTTGCGGCGGTTTGCCGGGCCGCTGATCGCCGTGCCGCACAGCGCGGTCGCCATCGGCGTGCTGTTCCTGCTGGCACCCTCGGGATGGCTGATGCGGCTTGTCTCGCCCGGCCTGACCGGCTTCGACCGGCCGCCCCTTTGGGCGCTTGTCCCGGATGGCAGTGGGGCGGTGCTGTGTCTCGGCCTGCTGGTCAAGGAAGTGCCGTTTCTGGTCCTTGTCAGCCTTGCCGCTCTCGCCACCCTGCCGGTCCGGCGGTTGCTGGCGACAGGCATGTCATTGGGATATGGCCGCGCGGCAAGCTGGGTCTATCTGGTCCTGCCACTCGTCTATCGACGCATCAGGCTACCGGTATTCGCCGTTCTTGCTTTCAGCCTGTCGGTTGTCGACATGCCGCGCCTTCTTGGCCCGATGCTGCCACCGCCACTGGCTGTGCTGATTGTCGAGGGGTTCGAGGATGCCGAGCTTGCGGCGCGCCTCCCGGCCTCTTTCGGGGCGGTGATGCAGATTGGCCTGACCATCGCCGCGCTGGCAATCTGGTGCGCCGGGGAATGGGTCTGCGGCCGCACGCTGGCATGGCTGCGGCGCAGCGGGGTTCGCCTTGCCGCCTTGCGCGCCTGTGTCGGCCTGCTGGCCGGGTTGGCGACTGTGCCGCTTGTCATCGGCTGTGCCGGGCTGGTCGCAGCAGCGCTGTGGTCGGTCGCCGGACCCTGGTTCTTTCCGGCAGCCTTGCCGGAGTCGCTGACATTCCGGTTCTGGATGCGTGCCGACAGCCTCGCCCCGGCGTTGACAGCCAGCCTCGTCATCGCCGCCGCCGCGTCATTCCTTGCCGTAATACTGGCCCTGATGGCGATTGAATTGGCGCGCTCACGCAGCCGTACCGGCCTCTGGCAGGTCTTTATCTTCGCGCCCATCCTGCTGCCGCAGGCGGGTTTTGTTCCCGGGCTGCAGATGGTGCTGACCGTCACCTGGCTTGATGGCACCTGGCTGGCGATGATCTGGATGCACATGCTGTTCATCCTGCCCTATGTCTGGTTGATTCTGGCACCGGCAGCGGCATCGCTTGACATGCGGCATGACCGGATTGCGGCCAGCCTTGGTGCCGGTAGATGGCGACGCTATGGCCGTGTGACCCTGCCGATGCTGACACCGGCCATCATCACCGCGCTGTTTGTCGGCACCGCGGTGTCGGTGGCGCTGTATCTGCCAAGCCTGTTTGCCGGTGCCGGCCGGATCACGACAATGACCCTGGAGGCGGTGGCGCTTGCGTCGGGCGGCAGCCGGCCCATGGCCGGTGTGGCCACGATGCTGCAACTTCTGGTGCCGATACTGTTCTTCGCCCTGTTTCAGACGCTCTACCGCCTCGGTTATGGGCGGTTCGCCGGCATGCGCGCTGGCGGCTTGCATTGACCGCGCATCCCGCGCACTCTTCTGCTGCGAGACTGGTGATGGACGGGTGCAGACGTGCGCATTCTTGTTTATGGCGATTCCAACAGCTGGGGTTATCTTGATGACGGGTCGGGAACCCGGCACCCTGAACGCTGGCCGGTGATGATGGCGCGGCATCTTCGCGCCGCCGGCACCGAGATCGAGCTTGTCGAGGAATGTCTTCCCGGCCGCACGACCAATGTCGATGACCCGCAGGAAGGCGCCTGGTGTAATGGTAGTGCGCCACTGCAAGCCATTCTGCTGTCACAGCAACCTCTCGATCACATCATCCTGATGCTTGGTACCAATGACATGAAGGCGCGCTTCAACCGCGATGCCCCAGCAATTGCCGCCGGCCTGATGTCGCTGTTGGCGATCATCCGCGACACGGCTGCCGGCCCCGGTGGATGGCATGATGAAGCAACCGCGCCAGTCACCATCATCTGCCCGCCCGAACTGGGCGAGCTGGCCGATGACCCGCACTGGATCCGTCACCGGGAATGGCGTGGCGGGCGCGCCACCTCGCAAACTCTGCCGCCCGTGTTGCGCGAGGCCTGCGTCGCGGCGGGCGCCGGATTCATCGATGGCAACCGACACGCTGTGTCATCGCCGCGCGACCCGATCCACTGGAGCGCCGAGACCCAGGCCGCTTTCGGCGTCGCGATCGCCCGCGAAATCAAGGCCAGCGGCTAAGCATGGTCTACCGGGTCATTCTGCCGCTCATTTTTGTCGGGCTATGGTCGTCCGCCTTTGTCAGCGCCAAGGTCGGGGTGCAATATGCGACACCTTTTGCGATGCTGATGCTGCGTTTCGGCATCGTCAGCTGCCTGTTCGGGCTGATCATGCTGGCGGCATGGACCTTGCGCTACTCCCCGCCGGAGACCCCGGAACGGCCGGTGATGGCGCTGACCGCGCTTGTCGGCCTGCTTTTGCACGGCATCTATCTTGGCAGTGTGTTCTTTGCCCTCTCGCGGGGGCTGTCGGCCGGCATTTCGGCGCTGATTGTCTCGCTGCAACCGCTTCTTGCCTCCGGCCTTGCCATCATCCTGTTTGATGAAAGGCTGCGCCCGGTCCAGATCATCGGCATGCTGGCGGGCATCACCGGCGTTGTCCTTGTGCTGCTACCGAAGATGGATGGCGCGATGCCGATGATCGGGCTTGCCTCGGTGACAGTTGGTCTTGCGGCGGTGACGGGCGGCACCCTGCTGCAAAAGAAGATCGGCGGCAAAATCGACCTTCTGACGAGCAACCTCATCCAGTCGCTTGCCGCGACGGCCTTCTTCCTGGTGATCTGCGCCACCGTCGAGCCGCCACAGATCGACTGGCAACCGCCCTTCCTGCTGGCGCTCGGATGGCTGGTGCTGATGGTCTCGATGGGGGCCTATCTGATCCTGATGGTGCTGATCCGGCGCGACAGCATGGCGGCGGTGTCATCGCTGATGTTCCTGGTGCCGCCGGTCACCGCCATCATCGCCGCCATCGGCTTTGACGAGCCGCTGACACTTCTCGGGATTCTTGGCTTCTGCGTGACAAGCGGCGGCGTCTATCTGGTGACCCGCTATGCATCCCCCGGCACGTCATAGCGGGGCCTGCCGGTCATGACCGTATCACCGGTCACACAGCTGGCGCGCCAGATATTGCGCGAATTCATGGTTTCCACGCTCCAGCCAGCTGAGCGGTCCCGGCACGCCCAGCGGTGACCCGGCACCGTTGAAAATACCCTCGACAACGTGCCTGTCCTCGATCTGCACCTTGTCCAGAAACGCCTTGGTCGCGGCAAGATAGCCATCCCGGTCTTCTTCTCCGGCCAGCTTTTCGGGCGCGATCGCGGCGCCATAGAGAATGCGGGTGCGGTCTGGCCCGTCAGGCTGCAGCGACAGATACCATAAATGATCAGGAGCCAGCACATACATATGGCTCGGGAAGATTGTCGGCATCACCGATGTATAACGCCAGACGCCTTCCAGGCTGGTGTTGTCCTGATGCGCCCGGCCGACCGGCGCGCCGTCACTTTTGGTGAAGAACTGGCAGGTGAAACCGTCGAAGGCACCGCGCTCGTCAAAGGTGTTCTCCTCGACCGAATAATGCGCCCCGACGGTGCTGCGATGCGCCACCGGAAGATGGTAGCTTTCCATGAAATTCTCGGTCAGGCATTTCCAGTTCGTGTCCCATACATGCTCTTCGCGGAAAATCGTGACGTAATCCTGCTGGTTGTAGCGATCGGTCAGCGGCGCCAGTTCGGCGAGCTGATCGGCGACCGGCGGGATATCGGGGTCAAGTGTGACATAGATCCATCCCTGAAAAATCTCGCACCGCACCGTGGCCAGCGCCAGATCATCACGGGTGAAACAGTCCGTCCTGTCCATATGCGGCGCGGCGACCAGTCGGCCGGCGATGTCATAGGTCCAGGCATGATAGGGACAGGTGAACTTCCTTGCCGAGCCACGGCCCTCGACAAGCCGCATCATCCGGTGCCGGCAGACATTGGCGCGGGCATAAACCTCGCCATCGGCACCCCGGATGATGATCACCGGCTGCGGACCAAGCTCGAAACTCATATAGTCGCCGGGCGACGGCAACTCGTCGGCACGCCCTGCGCACAGCCAGCTTCGCGCGAAAATACGCCGCTGTTCCAGATCATGAATTTCAGGAAGGACATAGAGATCCTTTGGTGGCGCGCTGGCCTGTGAAAGTGGTCGCGCCGCCAACGACTTCAGCTGGTCCAGAAGCGGGTCAAGCGGCAATGCCATATGTCAGTCTCCGCTATCTGCCTGAAGGGCCGCCTGTTTCGGGAATTCGGCCCGCGCCAGTTCAAGATAGGCGCTTCGCAGCGCCGCCGTCATCGGTCCAACCCCGCCATCGCCGATCTCGGTATCGTCGATCTGGCCAACCGGCAACACATAGATTGACGAGGCGGTGATGAAAGCCTCGTCGGCGGCGAGCGCCTGTTCCAGCGTATAGGTTTCCTCGCGGATGCGAAGCTGGTGCCTTTCGGCAACCCGCAGCATGGTCTGGCGGGTGATGCCGTGCAGAATGTCATTGCTGACCGGGCGGACAAACAGCTCGCGATCCTTGATGAAGAAAAAGCTGGAGGACCCGGCCTCGGTGACATCGCCGTCAGGCGCGATCATCAACGCCTCATAGGCGCCGGCGCGGCTTGCCGCCTGTTTCGCCATCACCTGGCCAAGAAGGTTGGTTGATTTGATATCGCGCCGCGCCCAGCGGATGTCGGGCGTGGTCGCCAGTTTCACCGGTTTTGGTGGCGCGTCCGCGGCGAATTTCTCCTTCTGCGTGAAGGCAAAGACATTCGGCACGTAATCACCGTCATACAGGTAATTCCGGTCACGCTCGCCGCGCGTGACCTGAAGATACATGAACCCCTCGACCGAATTGTTCATCTCGATCAGGCGCATCATCGCAGCGAACAGATCATCGCGCGCCATTGGCGACGGCATCTCAAGTTCGTCAAGCGACCGGTCAAGCCGGTCCATGTGATATTCGAAATCGACAAGCTGCGAATCGAGGATGCCGAACCCCTCATAGACGGAATCGGCGAAAAGAAGCCCGCGGTCGAAGATCGAGAGTTTTGCCTCGCTCTCCGGAATGAAATCACCGTTCAGAAAAACTGTTCTGTCCATGAAACTGTCCTGCAAATGTCTGTTCTAACACCTCGCACGCTATCGCGTTTGAAGCGGGTTGGAAACTATGTTTGCCGGCCCCTTGCGCTTGTCAGGCGGTTACCAGCTCCGGCCAGCGTGCGCGAAAGCGTGACCAGTCGGCCTCATCCATCGCCACATTGATGGTTTCGCTGCCGCAGTCGGCCATCTCGGTCAGCCGTACCTCGCCGCGCTCGAACAGCCAGGCCCTTGCCGCGCCGTCGGCCGGCCCGATGGTGATACTGGACAGGCGCCGGCCGGCACCAAGCCGTTCATCGATGGCCCGCAGCAGCGCCTCCACCCCGGCACCGGACAGCGCCGAGGTGAAACATCCACCGTCAAACATATTGCCAAGCATCTCGGCACCGGCCTCGTCCCCGGCCAGCAGATCGGCCTTGTTCATCACCGGCAGGATGCGCTCAGCCTGTGCCTGCTCGTCAATCCCGAGATCGACCAGCACCTCGCGCACATCGCCTGCCTCCTCGGCCACCAGCGGCGAGGCCGAGTCATGCACATGCAACAGCAGATCGGCCTGCACGACCTCTTCCAGCGTGCTCTTGAAGGCCTCGACAAGTTCGGTCGGCAGCTGGCTGATGAAGCCGACCGTATCGGCAAGGACGACCTGCCGGCCGGATGGCAGGGTGATGGCGCGCATGGTCGGGTCGAGGGTGGCGAACAGCATGTCCTTGCTGAGCACCCCGGCTCCGGTCATGCGGTTGAACAGCGTCGATTTGCCGGCGTTGGTATAGCCGATCAGCGCCACGGTCGGCACCTCGCCACGCGACCGGTTGCCACGCTGCAGATGCCGCGTCCGTTCAACCTCCTTCAACTCCTTTCGGATCCGCACGACGCGGTCCATCAGCATCCGCCGGTCAAGCTCGATCTGGCGTTCACCCGGGCCGCCGAGGAAGCCGCCGCCGCCACGCTGCCGTTCAAGGTGGGTCCAGCTTCGCACCAGCCGCGAGCGCTGGAATGTCAGGGCGGCAAGCTCGACCTGCAACCGGCCGGCATGCGTCTGCGCGCGGGCGCCGAAAATCTCCAGGATCAGTGCCGTCCGGTCGATGACCTTGCATTTTGTCGCCGTTTCCAGATTGCGCTGCTGGACCGGGCTGAGGCCGGTATTGACGATGATGACGGGCGGGTCGTCCTCATCGACCTGATCCGCAAGCCGGTCGACATAGCCACTGCCAAGAAAGGTACCGGCGCGCGGCTTGTGAAGCGACACCGTTTCCGCCAGCACCACCTCAAGTCCGATCGCGGCGACAAGCTGCACCGCCTCCTCCAGCATCGCCCCGGCCCCGCGCGGCATCGGCATGCTGCGCACCTCCGGATGGATGACGAATGCTGTCGGGTTGCCCAAATCTGTATGCCCTGCCGCTGGAACTTGTACCGTCTCATGCTAGAGGTATGAAACTCCCCGCCCCCGCGCAAGCGTGCATTTGCGTAAATCGTCAATGGACGGTTCGCCGATGGATGCCTATCGTGGCCTTGGGAAAAGAGGACAGGACCATGACCAAATCCATCATCATCACCGGTGCCGGGCGCGGCATCGGCGCCGCCACCGCGGCAGCCTTTCTCGACGCCGGATATCGCGTCGGGCTGATCGGGCGGAATGAGGACACGCTGGCCGCGACGGCGAACGGGCATCCGAACGCGCTGGTGCTGGCATGCGATGTCGGGGTGCCGGAAGAGGTCGAGGCCAGCTTTGGCAAGGCGCTGGCAGAATGGGGGCGGCTCGATGTGCTGTTCAACAATGCCGGGCGCGGCAGCCCGGCCCGCACCATCGACGAGACGGATATCGATGACTGGCTGGATGTCGTGCGGATCAACCTGACCGGGTCGTTCCTGTGTGCCCGCGCCGCCTTCCGGATCATGCGCGCCCAGACACCGCAGGGCGGGCGGATCATCAATAACGGGTCGATCTCGGCGCATGTGCCGCGCCCCGGATCATCCCCCTATACGGCGACCAAACATGGCGTCACCGGCTTGACCCGCACGCTATCGCTTGACGGCCGCCCGTTTGACATTGTCTGCGGGCAGATCGATATCGGCAATGCGCTGACCGAGATGGCAATGCCGATGACGAAAGGCGTGCCGCAGCCGGACGGCTCGATCCGGGCCGAAGCCACGATGGATGTCACGCATGTCGCCTCGTCGGTGCTGCATATGGCCGAGATGCCGCTCGATGCGAATGTCCAGTTCATGACCGTGATGGCGCCGAAGATGCCCTTTATCGGGCGCGGCTAGCGGCGGATACCGGCGGCGTCAGCCAGCCCCGATGTCATAGCCGGCGCAGGCGATAAAGGGCGTGTTGCGGAATTCCGGCTTGCCATAGGCAAAGTCGCTGCCGTCAAGACAGGCAACGCGCCCGCCGGCCGCCCGCAGCACCGCTTCACCCGCCGCTGTATCCCATTCCATGGTTGGCCCGAAACGCGGATAGACATCTGCCTCGCCGGCGGCCAGCAGGCCGAATTTCACGCTCGATCCGGTGGCGATGGTGTTGGTGATCCCGTGCTCGTCCAGCCAGCCATTGGTCTGCGGGTCACGGTGCGAGCGGCTGGCCACCGCCAGCGGACCATCCTCCGGAATCTGCCTGACCCGGATCGCGCGTGTCTCACCGCCCGTTGTTTCCCACGCACCGCGACCGACAATGCCGGCAAAAAACCGGCCCAGCGCCGGCGCATGAACGATGCCGAGAACCGGTTGGCGATCAATCACAAGTCCGATATTCACCGTGAAGGCCCCATTGCCGTCGGCGCGCAGAAATTCGCGGGTGCCGTCAATCGGATCAACCAGAAAGAAGGCCCGCGGCGGGTCGATGGCGTGGCTTGCCGCGTTTTCCTCGGACACCACCGCGATATCGGGGGCGCATTCCGCCAGCGCCGCAAGCAGGATCGCCTCGGCCGCCTCATCCGCCTCGCTGACCGGCGAGCCGTCGGATTTTGTGCGGGCGACGACGCCGCGCCGGTGAATCTCCATGATCACCTCACCCGCCTTTAGCACCGCCGGTGTAAGGTCGGTCAGCAGGTCAGCCATCTGATCCATTGTCAAATTGTCGGGTGAACTCATGATGCGCTCCAGAACAGGCGTGACAGTCTAGGCGGCTAGAGGTCGAGTTCCAACTGATTCCGCGCCGCATGGCCTGATGAGATGCGCCGTCCCGGCCCGCGGTCGGAGACGAAATGACGACCACCACGGCTGCCATGTTTTTCGACCACGGCGGCGGCTTCCCTTGCATGCACGCCCGATTTGCGGATAGCAAACATGGCGGCCGCGGCGGCGCGTCTGGCCCGCCTCTCATCGACAAGCGGCGGCGGATAGTCCGGCGCGGTCGAAGGTTTCAGCCAGGGCGTGTGGATCAGCGTGTCCGGCATGGCGGCAAGCTCCGGCACCCACGCGCGGATGAACTCACCGTCCGGGTCCTGATCCTGCGACTGCTTGATCGGGTTGTAGATCCTGATGGTATTGATGCCGGTGATGCCGGACTGCATCTGGCACTGGCTGTAATGGATCCCCGGCTCATAATCGGTGAACCGACGCGCCAGATGCAGCGCCGGCCCCCGCCAGTCAAGCCACAGATGATAGGCGGCAAAGCTCATCACCATGGCACGCATGCGGAAGGTCAACCAGCCGGTGGCATCGAGATGGCGCATGCAGGCATCGACAAGCGGATAGCCTGTCTGCCCGGCCTGCCACGCCGCCAGCCACGCGCCGGCATCGGCATGCGATTTGTCGAAATCATGATAGGCGGGATGGAATGGCCTGAATTCTGCCACCGGTTCATCCTCCAGCTTCTGCATGAAATGACAATGCCAGTGAAGACGGCTGTTAAAGCTCTTCAGTGATTGTGTCCAGCCGCGACGCGCCTCGGCTGGACGCTGGTCGACCTCTTCCCGCGCCCGAGTTTGCGCCTGCCACACCTCGCGCATGGACAGGGTTCCAAAGGCCAGATAGGGGGACAGCCGTGAACAGTTCGCCGGCGCCGTGACAGGCGATGACATGCTGAAACGATAGGCCCGGCCGCGATGCGACAGAAAGCTCGACAGGCGTTCAAGACCGGCCTGCCGCCCGCCCGGCTGGCGTTGCGGGCAGTGGTCGCCGGCAAGGCCAAGCTGACATGGGTCGGGCCAGCCATCCCCGCTGACATGAACCGGCATCAGGCTACGGGGTGCCGGGATGATCGGCGCTGCCATCATCGCATCCCACTTGCCGGCCCAACCGCGCCGCGACATCATGCGCCGGTGAATGCCGAACTGCATCTCCTCGACGATGTGAATGCCGGCCGACCGCGCCCAGGCGCGCACCCGCCGGTCACGATTATAGGTCCAGCCATTCCAGGTTTCCTGATGCATCCGGATCGTGGTCACACCATGGACGCTGCACAGCGTGGACAGAATCTCGACGGCATCACCAATGCGGAGGACCAGTGGCTGGCCAAGCGCCGTCAGGTCGCGGTCCAGTTCGCCAAGACATTCGGCCAGAAAATCATAATGCCGGCCGGCCATGTCAGGCTGCTGCCACAATTCAGGCTCGAGGATATAGAGCGGGATGACAGGCCCCTTCGCCGCCGCCGTGGCCAAGGGGGCATGATCATGGATCCGCAGGTCGCGTTTGAACCAGACAATTTCCACGATGTTC
Source organism: Alphaproteobacteria bacterium (assembly GCA_009920665.1). Classification (GTDB taxonomy): domain Bacteria; phylum Pseudomonadota; class Alphaproteobacteria; order Puniceispirillales; family Puniceispirillaceae; genus UBA8309. The sequence continues at coordinate 20,224 of RFZL01000016.1, forward strand.
CCCTTCTGTACCTGCCCTTCAGCAGATAGAGGGGTATCACGCCCGGGTCAACGCCGCCACCGGTCCGCCGGACCAAATGCCGCATGGGTCAGGAGGCGGTACGGTGCCTAGCGGGGCTTCATTTCGGCAGCGATGGACCGAAGGCCGCGCGCCAGCGTCACGGCGTCGATCGCCACGGCGACGAAATCCACACCGCGGTCGATATAGCCACGCGCCACCACCGGGTCCAGCGCCATGATCCCCGACGCCTTGTCCGAAGCGGCGATCCTGTCGAGGGCGGCCTCGATCTCGGCGACCACCTCGGGCGCGCCGGGATTGCCGAGATGACCAAGATTGGCGCTGAGATCGGACGGGCCGATAAAGATAGCATCGACACCTTCCACCGCGATCAGATCGTCGATGGCATCAAGGCCGGCGCGGTTCTCGACCTGAACGACCAGACACATCTCGTCATTCGCCGTGGTCAGATAGTCGGCATGGTTTGAAAACCCGGTGGCCCGCGCACCGGCCCCGCCAACGCCGCGAACGCCATGCGGCGGATAACGCATCGCGCGCACCAGCTCTTCGGCCTGTCTGCCGCTCTCGACCATTGGCACGATCAGCGTCTGGCATCCCAGATCGAGGATCTGCTTGATGACATGCGTCTCGCCAATCGGCGGGCGGACAGCCGCCGGCACGCCATAGCCGGCAATCGCCTGGAGCTGCGCCAGAACCGATGGCAGGTCGTTCGGTGAATGTTCGGTATCGACCAGCAGCCAGTCGAAATCGGCGGTGGCGGCGATCTCGGCGGCGATCGCGGTGCCCTGGGTCAGCCAGCAACCGATGGTCTGGCGACCTTCCTTCAATGATTGTTTGAATGTGTTGACCGGGGCTGCCATGGCGGCCTCTCCTTTTCAGCTGCATGCTTGTCCGTAACGGCGGCTTGCCGCCTATTCGAAATCCACCCTGACCGTTCCAAACGGCCCATAATCGGCAAGGAAACTGTCGCCATGCCGCGCCTCGATCGGCCGGATGAAGCTTCCCGACAGCACGACATCGCCGGCCCGCAGGCCATCCCCATATTGTGCCAGCCGGTGGACAAGCCAGGCCATGCTGAGAACCGGGTCATTCAGCACGCCGGCACCAAGCCCGGTTTCCTCGATCTCGTCATTGCGCGCGACGATGGCGCCAACCCAGCGAAGATCGGCCTCGCCGATGGCATGCGTCCTGTCACCAAGAACGATGCCGGCATTCGCCGCATTATCCGAAATGGTGTCGAGAACGCTGCGCTGCGCGCCAGTGTCCGGATCAGCGCGGTAAATCCGCGTATCGAGGATCTCCAGCGCCGGCGCCACATGTCCGGTGGCAGCGATGACATCGGCCGGCGTGACATCCCCGCCGGCAAGGTCGCTTTTCATGATGAAGGCGATCTCGGCCTCGATACGCGGTTCGATGAAGCGGTCCCCCGGCACCACCCCGCCATGGTCAAAGAACATGTCGGCGAAAAGAATGCCACTATCCGGAATGTCTATGTTGAGCGCAGATTGCATGGCTTTCGAGGTCAGTCCGATCTTCCAGCCGCGAATGGCCCCACCGGCGGCAAGCTTGTGCCTGACAAAGGCCGCCTGCACGGCGTAGGCATCATCCATGTCCATGCCCGGATGCGCCGCCGAGATCAGCCGCGTCTGGGCGCGGTCACGCTCGGCCGCGAACAGCGTCTCGCCAGCGGCAGAAACCTGATCCTCATTCATCACCGGCATGGGCTAGACCTCCTCGTCACGCACACCGTTGCAAAGCGTGCCAAGCCCGTCGGCGGAGATTTCAACGATGTCGCCGGGGCGAAGCCATTTCGGCGGGTCGAAACGCGCCCCGGCCCCGGTCGGCGTGCCGCAGATCAGCACATCACCCGGCGCCAGCGCGGTGAAGGTCGAGACATAATTGATGATCTTGGTGAAACCGAAGATCATGCGGCCGGTGCGGTCCTGCTGGCGCAACTCGCCATTGACCCGCGTCCTCAGCTCGATATCAGCCAGCATCTCCGGTCCGGTGAAGGGCAATAGAGACGGTCCCATCGCCGCCGACCGGTCCCAGTTCTTGCCCTGGGTGACATTGAATTTGGCATGTCGTACCCAGTCGCGGATCGTGCCCTCATTGCACAGCGTCACAGCCGCGATATGGTCCCAGGCATCGGATTCCGCGATACGCCGCCCGCCACGCCCGATGACGATGGCGATCTCGCCCTCATAATCAAGCTGTTCGGATTCCGGCGGTCGGACAAGATCATCGCCATGCCCGACAAACCCGGATGGAAAGCGCACGAACAGCGACGGGTTCAGCTGCGATGCCTGCCCGTCCTTATATTCATCATTGCGATCCGGGAAATTCACCCCGACGCAGACAATCTTGCCGGGGGTGGCCTTGCCGGGGGTGGCCTTGGCGGGGACGCACAGCGGTGCGAGCAGCGTGACATCGGCAAGCGCCGGACCGGCATTGCCTTCGCTAGCGAACAGTTCGGCCAGCGCGCCGGCATTGGCGGCGGCGGCAAGGCTGTCGAACCGGCCGGCGAACAAATCTGTCAGGTCGGCAATGGTGTCGCCGCCAAGCCGTCCGAAACGGGCCTGTCCCTGATGGAGGAAGCTGATAAGGCCTGTCATTGCCGCTGTCATTATAATCTCTCCTGCGGGGGTCGGCGCGCCCTAGGGGGCGACAATGGGCTGCGCCTGAAGATCAGGTGCCTGCGTTTTGGTGCCGGCAAACCCGGTGCCATGTTCAAACCAGGATTTCGGTGCCGGTGCGCCCCACAATGTCTGTCGCTGCGGGTCCTTCAGGTCCCAATGGATCGGCTCATGGTCCGGATCGACCGTCTGATAGTCCGAACAATAGATTTCGGTCCGGTGGCCGTCGGGGTCGAGGATATAGAGGAAGAAGGCGTTGGCGATGCCGTGCCGGCCCGGCCCGCGCTCGATATTCGTGACATAACCGGTCGTCGACATGACATCCAGAAGATCGATGATGTTCATCGGCGTCGGCACCCAGAAGGCGACATGATGAAGGCGCGGGCCAACGCCGTTGGTGAAAGCAATGTCATGAACCCCGCCCTTGCGGTGCATCCACGCCGCCCAGAGCCGGCCCGTCTCCTGATCCTCGGTATATTCGGTGGTCCGGAAGCCCATGTCGTTATAGAAGGCGACACTGTCATCGACATGCGGTGAGAAGCAGTTGAAATGATCGATCCGCAGGGGTTTCACGCCTTTGTAGAGGGCGTATTGCTGATGGATGGTCGGCAGGCGCTCCATCTTGAAATAGAATTCCAGCGGGATGCCATGCGGGTCGCGAACACGGATCGTGCGGCCCTGAAACGGGCGTTCGACCCAGGCCACGTCATGTCCCTTGGCGGTGAACCAGGCGGCGGCACGGTCGACATCCTCTTCCGAGAACAGGCGGAAGGCCAGATAATTGCAGGTCGGGTCGGTGCCGCGGCGCAGCACCAGACAATGATGGCCGCGTTCCTCCATCGCCCGCAGGCAGATGATCTCGGAATCCTCGAAACTGACCTGCAGGCCGAGCGTGTCGGCATAAAAGGCGCGGCTGGCAGCAAGGTCACTGACGATCAGTTCGGCATGCGAGACGCGAACGATATTGAAGTCCGGATAGAGATTTGGCGCAGGAACCGGCATGACGCGCTCCTAGAGGCCGAGTTTCGGGACGTTGCGCGGCACCGTGGCGAAGGCAACATTGCGGGTTTCCATGTAGAAATCAAAGGACCAGTCACCGCCATCACGCCCGATCCCCGACTCCTTGGTGCCGCCGAACGGGGTTGGCAGATGCCGCACATTTTCCGAATTCACCCAGATCATGCCGGCATCCATCCCGTCGCTGAAGCGTAGCGCGCGCGTCACGTCATTCGTCCACAGATATCCGGCAAGACCGTAGGCCACATCATTGGCGAGGCCAAGCGCCTCGTCCTCGTTGTCGAACGGGATTGCCGTCAAAACGGGGCCGAAAATCTCCTCGCGCGCCACCCGCATGGTCTGGCTGGCGCCGGTGAACAAAGTCGGCGCGACATAGCAGCCGGCCGCAAACTCGCCCCCCATGACCTTCTCGCCGCCGGCGGCAATCGTCACGCCCTCGGCGCGCGCCACATCGAAATAGGACAGCACCTTCGCCTCGTGATCGGGATGGATCAACGGGCCAACCACAGTGTCTGGATCCAGCGGATGACCAACCTTCAGGTGGCGCGCCTTGTCGGCCAGAACGGCGACGAAGTCATCATGGATCGAGGATTCGACCAGAACGCGGCTTGACGAGGTGCAGCGCTCACCATTCAGCGACCAGATCATGAAGGCGGCGGCATCAGCGGCGCGTTCCAGATCGGCATCGGCAAAGACCACTACGGGGTTCTTGCCGCCAAGCTCGAAATGGACGCGTTTCAGCGTGTCCGCCCCCTGGCGCATGATCAGCTTGCCGGTCGCGCTCTCGCCGACAAAGGCGATGGCCTTGATCGCCGGGTGTTCGGTCAGCGCGCGGCCCGCCTCCTCACCAACACCGTTTACAAGGTTCCAGACCCCCGGCGGCAGCCCGGCCTCGGCGGCGATATCCATCAGGATGCGTGCCGTCACCGGTGACAGTTCGGCCGGCTTGTGGACAACGGTGCATCCGGCGGCCAGCGCCGGCGCAATCTTCCATGTCGACAGCATGAAGGGGGTGTTCCAGGGTGTGATCACCCCGACCGGCCCGATCGGCCGCCGCGAGGTCACGTTCAACTGGTTGGCGGCGTGAAGGCTCTGCCCGTCGCGGGCATAGGGCGCCTTGTCGGCGAAAAAGCGGAAATTGTCAGCCCCGCGGAGTGCCGCCTTCGACATGAAGCGCAGCGCCTGGCCGGTGTCGATACATTCCAGAAGCGCGATTTCCTCGGCCCGCGCGACAATGCCGTCGGCGATCCGGTGCAGGATGGCGCGCCGCGCCGCGCCGTCCATGTCACGCCAGGCGGGAAAGGCATCGCTTGCCGCCCTCGCCGCATCATCAATATCCGCGGCATCCCCCCGCGCCACCGTCGCGACCCGGGCCATGTCGATGGGCGACACACTCTCAAACGTCGCGCCGGACCGCGCCGGACAGTCCTGCCCGCCAATATGATTGAGGATCGGCCTGTCGCGGAAAGGCGCCAGAAACGCATCCGCCCTTTCAAGATTGTCAGCGAGGGTCATAAGGACTCCAGAAATCTGTCTGGCCGCAAGATTGACTTTGACCATGGCTGTGATTTAATTCACATGTTAAGTAAATGATCATGGAAATCATCTGGCAAGTCAATAGCCCCCGCAACACAGGACCCCGTCCATGGCGCATCTGAGTTTTGAATATTCGGCCAATCTGGAAGCCAATCTGGATCTACAGGCCTTCTGCGATCATCTGCGTGACGCGATGGTTGGGTCGAGTGTGTTCCCGCCTGGCGGGATCCGCGTTCGTGGTACACGGGTTGATGTGGCCACCATTGCCAGCGGCGAGGAGGAGCTGGGCTTCATCGACATGACGCTTCGTATGGGCATGGGACGCGGGGAGGATGTCAGGGTGGCGGTGACCGAGGCAATCTATGCGGCGGCCGAGTCCTGGCTGAAGCCGCAGATTGGCAGCCGCCCTTTCGCCCTGTCGCTTGAGGTGATGGAGATCGACTCCCGCTTTTCCGAGAAGCGGTTCAACACAATCCACCAGTTCCTAAAGAACAGCGAGGCAGGGCGTGGCTGACGCGCCGCGCTATGATGATTCGCTGACCATCGCGTTGTTGCGGGCCCGCGACGCGGTCACGGCGCAGTTTCGCGACCATGTCGGTGCGGCCGGCCTGACACTCCAGCAATGGCGGGTGATCAGGGCACTTGCCGGCGGCACCGCGCTCGATACCACGACGCTGGCAAAAAGATGCGTGATTCTGGCCCCGTCGCTGACCCGCATCCTGCGCCATCTCGGCGATGCCGGCCTTGTCGAGACGGTGCCATCACGCGACCGGCGGCAGCGCGTGATCAGACTGACACCCGCAGGCGAGACACTGTTCATCGATATCTGGCAGGTTTCACAGCAGAAATACGCCGCCATCGAGGACGCCTTCGGCAAGGATGAACTGCGTGACCTAGTGGTCAGCCTGAACCGCCTTCGGGCCAGCCTCGAAACAGACCAGGAGACCGGAGACGTCCCCGCCTAGTCGTTCCGGCCATGATAGGCCAGATACCACTCAACAAAGCGCTTCACGCCATCACGCACATCGGTGTCGGGTGCGAACCCGACCCATGCCGCCAGTTCCGACGTGTCGGCGCTTGTCATCGGCACATCGCCAGGCTGCATCGGCATCATGTTTTTCTGTGCTGTGATGCCAAGCGCCGATTCCAGCGCGCCAATGTAATCCATCAACGGCACCGGGTTGCCGTTACCGATATTGAACACCCGAAAGGGCGCGCGTGACGATTGCGGGTCGGGCGCCTTCGGGTCGAAATCCGGGTCCGGCGTGGCCGTCTTGTCCAGCACCCGGATCACACCCTCGACGATATCGTCGATATAGGTGAAGTCGCGCACCATCTCGCCATTATTGTAGACATCGATGGCTTCGCCCCGAAGCATCGCCGCCGCGAATTTGAACAGCGCCATGTCGGGTCGACCCCACGGACCGTAGACGGTAAAGAACCGCAAACCGGTCGTCGGCAGATCGAACAGATGGCTGTAGGTATGCGCCATCAATTCATTCGCCTTCTTCGTTGCCGCATAGAGCGAGACCGGGTGGTCCACACTGTGATGCTCGCTGAACGGCATCTGTTCATTACCACCATAAACCGATGACGAGCTGGCATAGACAAGATGCTCAACACCATTATGCCGGCACCCCTCAAGGATGTTCATGAAGCCGGCCAGGTTGGCATCGACATAGGCGTGGGGGTTCTCCAGGGAATAGCGCACACCGGCCTGCGCCGCGAGATGGATGACCCGGTCCGGTGTCTCCCTTGTGAACAGGTCGGCCATCGCATCCCGGTCCTCGATCGAGATGATATGATTTGTGAAAGCCGGATGGTCGGCGATCCGCGCCAGACGGCTTTCCTTCAGCGAGACCTCGTAATAATCGTTCAGATTGTCGATGCCAACGACAGTATCACCGCGCGCCAGCAACCGTTCAATACAGTGCATGCCAATAAATCCGGCGGCACCTGTCACAAGAACCTTCATTGCCTAAACCTTTTCCCGGACCGCGATGAGCCGATCACACCATACCACCCGGCTTGCCGCCATGCCGATAGGGTATGACCGAAATATTCCGCCCGATCTGGATTGTCATCAGGTCCTCGGCGACCACCACCGTGCCGTCATATTCGCGCGCAAGTTCCGTCATGACATCATTGATCGGCACCGGGTCGGGAGGCAGCAGCACAAGATGCGTCAGCATGGCAAGCTTTGGCCGTGTCTGCGCGAAGACCCGGCCGACCTCGGCCGGCGTGGCGTGGTGGTCAATCGCCACCTTCACCGCCGGAAAGTTGGCCAGCGTTGCGGCGCTCGCCGCCGCCACCTCATGAACGAAGACATCCGCGCCCTGCGCCTGCGCGATCAGATTTTCATTGTAGCGCGTGTCATGGCTGTGAACGAAGACACGCCCGCCATATTCGACCCGGAACCCGTAGGCCGGGCGGATGAACTCCCCATGATCGACCTCGATGGCGCGGATCACCAGCCCGTCGCGGTCATAAACGACGCCCTCGGTATATTCATGCGGGATGATCCGCATATGCTCGGGGTCGATTTCATTGTCGGCCACGCGGATGGCACGATCAGGGCTGGTGGCCAGCCAGGCGCCATCGGCAATGTCACGGACTCCCGGCGGGCCATAGACCTGCAGCGGCGCGTTACGACCGCCGAATTTCTGCGGAATGCTGCCGGTCATCGCCATGTCGAAGAGGCCGGCATAATGATCGGAATGATAATGCGAGATGATGATTGTATCGACGCAGCCAACCCCGAGCCCGATCTGTGACAGGCGAATGGCCGTCCCGCGGCCACAATCAATCAGGACACGCTGGTCCCCGGCCTCGATCAGCGTCGAGGTGCCAAAGGCGTTGATCTGCGGGTTGGGAATACCGGTACCGAGAAGCGTGACCTTGAGAAGGTCGTCCTGCGAAGTCCTGTCAGTCATTGTCATCCCCGATTCAACGCGCCCATGGCAGATGCCGCCACAAGACAGCACGACTACCCCCGGCGCGCAAGCCCCGATCACACGGATCAGGCGCGCCCTTCTTTTTTGGTGGCGTCAGCAGCACCCCACCGGTAATCATGCCACAAGTTGAAACAATTACAGCCAGTGAGAGTGATGATGTCCGATGTGTTTATCTGTGATGCCGTGCGCTCGCCCATCGGCCGGTTCGGCGGCGCGCTGTCCGGGGTGCGGGCGGACGATCTTGCGGCGCACCCGATCAGGTCGCTGGTGGCGCGCCATCCCGACCTTGACTGGACAGCCGTGGATGAGGTGATCCTTGGTGCCGCCAACCAGGCCGGCGAGGATAACCGCAATATCGCGCGGATGGCCCTGTTGCTGGCGGGCCTGCCACAGAGCGTGCCGGGGATCACCCTGAACAGACTGTGTGCCTCGGGTATGGAGGCCGTCATCGCCGCCGCCCGCATGATCAGGGCCGGTGAAGGCAGCCTTGTCATCGCCGGCGGGTCGGAAAGCATGAGCCGCGCGCCCTTTGTCATGCCGAAGGCGGATAGCGCCTTTTCGCGCAAGGCCGAAATCTATGATACCACGATCGGCTGGCGGTTCGTGAACCGGCAGATGAAGGCGCTTTACGGCACCGATTCCATGCCGGAAACGGGCGAGAATGTCGCCGAAAGATGGAAGGTCAGTCGGGCCGATCAGGATGAATTCGCGCTACGCTCACAGCAGAAGGCCGGTGCCGCGATGGCCAATGGCCGGCTGGCCGCCGAAATCGCCCCGGTAGTAATTCCGCAACGCAAGGGCGACCCGGTCACCGTCAATACGGATGAACATCCGCGTCCGCAAACCACCCTTGAACAGCTTGCCAAGCTGCCAACACCATTCCGCGACGGCGGGTCCGTCACCGCCGGCAATGCCAGCGGCGTGAATGACGGGGCCGCCGCCATGATCATCACCGGCACCGATGCCATCCGCACGCATGGGCTGACGCCGCGGGCGCGAATCATCACCGCCGCCGCCGCCGGTGTTGAACCCGCCATCATGGGCATCGGGCCGGTGCCGGCGACACAGCGTGCGCTGGCACGGGCCGGCCTCGCCATCGGGCAGATGGATGTGATCGAGATCAACGAGGCATTTGCCGCGCAGGGTCTTGCCTCGATGCGCGAGCTTGGAATGGCGGATGATGATGACCGGGTGAATCGCAATGGCGGCGCCATCGCGCTTGGCCACCCTCTGGGGATGAGCGGAGCCAGACTGGTGATGACGGCCACCGAGGAATTGCAGCGACTGGATGGCGCGCGTTATGCACTGTGCACGATGTGCGTCGGCGTCGGTCAGGGAAGTGCGGTCATTCTGGAAAAATGCTGAGGATGAACCCCTGAATGCGGGTCAGGCTGCCACGATGCCGCACTCATCATCCTTGGCGAAATGCGGCATCACCTCTTCAGCGAAATACTGGATCGAATCCATTGTCTCGTGAGGGTCGCAGCCGAAATTCACATTCATGATGATCCGGTCAACACCCATCTCGTCATAGGCCGCCAGCTTGTCGATCATTTCCTGCTTCATGCCGATCAGCAGGCTTTTCGCCAGCTGGTCAATGGGCTGGCGTCGTGGCAATGCCCGCACGATGCCGTTATCGACAAACCCGGGACCGCCATAGACATTTTCGAACCGCCCGAGGAAGGAATGCGCCATCTGGATCCGCTCGCGCTTTTCCATCTCGCTGTGACACATGAAGCCAACGCGCAGCAGGGTCAGTGATGTCTCTCCCGACCCGCCAAGTTCATCCTTGCCACGATTGAACGCGGCTACCTGGTCACGCAGAAAGGCTTCATTGCCGGGCTGCGGCGTCGTCTGGACGTGATAGCCCTGCCGCGCGCAATGGTAGATGGCATCGGGATTGACCGCCGCCATCATCATCTGCGGGCCGCCCGGGTTCATCGGCCGCGGCATCACGGTGATCGGGCCGAATTTGTAATATTTGCCATCCCATGACACTTCCTCCTCATTGAGGAGCGCGCGCAGGACCGCCAGTGATTCATCGAATCGCTCGCGGGTCTCATGCATCGGGATGCCGAGATTTTCCATCTCATAGGGGAAGTTACCGCGGCCGACGCCCAGCAGCAGCCTGCCTTCGGTGAAGATGTCGGCGACGACAACCTCGCCGGCGAACACCCGCATGTCACGGATCGGCAATATTGTGATGGCGGTGATGATCCTGATCTGCTCGGTGTGCGCCGCGATCTTGACCGCGAATTGCAACGGCGCGGGCATCATCAGGCAGTTCATCAGATGATGTTCGGTGATGGTGACCGAGTCGAATCCCAACCGGTCGGCAAGCACCGCCTGGGCGAGCATGTCCTGATAGACACGGTCGCCACCATAGGACTTGTCGGGATAGTCCGCCGATAGCTGGATACTGAATTTCATTAGTCCCCCTGATCGGGCTCCACCGCCTCGATCATGTATTAGACTATACTTAAACTATCAATACGCCAACAATAAAGGCAGTGCGGCTAGGCGGTGTTGGCATCCGTCCTTGTCGCACGCAACCCGCCGATGGACCCGCGCGCCACATAGTCCGCCACGATCAGCGAGATCAACCACCCTGTCGTGACCGCCGTCGCAATGCCGACCCAGACACCCATAACGCCAAAATCATAAATCATCACATAGAGATAGACAAAGAAAGCAACGCCAAAGGCCTGTCGGTAAACGCCGATCCAGAAGGTCCAGATGGGACGTTTGAGCGCCTGCAGGAACGAGTTGATGGCGAACAGCATCATGTAGATGGGCAAAATGAACCCGTCGATGCGGAGATAGCTGACGCCAATCCTGATCACCTCCGGATCATCGGTGAAGGTGCGCATCAGGAGCGGCGAGGCGAAAAACAGAATCGGACAGGCCACTGCCATGAATATCCAGCCAAACTTCCAGCAGTCGAACAGCGCCTGGCGCACGCGGTCATGCCGGCCAGCCCCGAAATTCTGCGCCGCGATCGGCAGCAACGCGCCGGTGAGGCCGAAAACCGGCAGCAGGAACAGCTGTTCAACCCGCAGCGCGACGCCGTAAGCCGCCACCGCCGATGTGCCGAAACTCTTCAGATAGAACTGGACGATGAAACCCGCCGACATCATGACGAACATGGTCATCGTGACCGGCAGCATCTGCCGCGTGATCGCGCCATAGGTGCCAAGCTCGGGCCAGAAGCAGGACCGTGTGACGCCAGCCATCAGGTCAGTCTTGAACAGGCGCCAGATCACATAGATCATGATCCCGGTCTGGCTGAGAACCGTCGAGACGGCGATGCCGTCAAACCCCATACCGCCCCAGACCCCGGGAATGCCGAAGACAAGCAGGGGATTGAGCGCGATATTGGCAAAAAAGGCGGCGATCTGGCCGCGCTGCATCGACACGGTATCCCCCTGCGACTGTAGCAACCCGTTGACCCCGAAGGCCAGAACGAACCCCGGCATGGACAGCAGCAGAACCCGCAGATACCGGGTGCCGGCATCACGATATTCGCCCTCGGCCGAGACAAGCTTGATCAGTTCCGGCCCGATGAACCAGGCCGCGACCATCAACACGGTGCTGATGATGACGCCAAAACCGATGCCGCGCGCGGCGACGATGCGCGCCTCGGCATCCTCTTTCGCGCCGATGGCGTTACCGACCAGCGCCGTCATCGCCGAAGACAGCCCGAAGCCGAAGGTGATGAACAGGAAAAAGGCCTGAAAGGAAATGGCGAGACCGGCCTGCGCGGCGGTGCCGATGAGACCGGCAAAGAACACATCCACAACATTATACAGCGTTGTGAACACCATGCCGATGGCCGCCGGAACAGCCAGCCGCCGGAAATGCTGCGCCAGCGAGCCTTCGGTCAGGTCATAGGTGCGCGCCATATAAAGGGACCTCGGCCATCGGCGGATTGTCGAGGAAAATGATGTTTTTGTGACAATCCGCGGGGCGGGCCGAACTATGCGCCCGGGCCGGTAAAAAGTCCATCTCCACCAGCCGGCCTATTCCGCCGGCTGGCGGTCAAGCCGCTGCGAGTCCGCCTGGATCGGCAACAGCGCCCCGGCCATCACCACAAGCAAGGCCAGCACACTCATGACGCTGAACAGCGTCGCCATCTGATACCCCGCCTGCAGAATGGCACCGCAGATCGGCAGCACCGACGCCCCGATGGTCAGATTGACCATGAATTTCACGCTCAGCACCCTGGCCCGCCAGCTGTCCGGGACATAGCGCGACAGGATGGTGTCGGTGATCGGGATCTGCCCGAAGACAAAACACATCGCCACCAGCATGGCGAAGAACAGCGCGTAATCGGTGAAACGCGCCGCCAGCGCGACAAACACCACCTGCCCGACCCCGATCGCAAACAACACCCATTTCGGGGCCACGCGGTCAATCAGCCAGCCAACACCCACCTGGGTGAATGAGGCCACCGCATAGACAATCGAGGCCAGCAGGCCGGTGATCGCCACCGAGGTCGAGATGCTTGGCAGCGAAATCTCGAAATAGCGCGGCACGACAAAGGTCATCGCCCCGAAGATGAAGCCGCCACTGGCGGTTGACAGCAGCATCGCGCCAAGCGCCATCCGCCAGCCGGGCGCAAAGCCGGTGGCAAGCCTGGCACCTGACCTGGCGGTGGGCGCCGCCTCGTCAGCAAGCGCCGTTATGAAGACAATGCCGTAGCCGATGCAGAACAGGCCCGACGCGATAAAGCAGAGCCGCCAGTCACCGACGGTCAGCAGCAATCCGATGATCAGCGGCGCCGCCGCCACCCCCATATTGCCAAAAACGCCATTGATGCCCAGCCGCAGCCCGATACTGCGATTGCTCTTGATCAACATGGCGATCCCGACCGGATGATAGATCGCCGCGAACACACCAATCAGGCCAATCGCCGCGCCAAGCTGCCAGACCGATTGCGCAAGGCCGGCCAGAATGGCGGCGATGCCGATCCCGAAATGATAGACCACCATCAAGAGCGAGCGCGAATAGCGGTCGGCAAGCTGCGCCGCGACCGGCGCCATGCCGCCGAAAAGCACAAACCCGGCGACGCCATAGACGATGATCTCCTCATAACTCAGACCGAAATACCGACCGGCATCATAGGCCGCCTTGGCAAAGACAAGCATGATGAAATGGTCACACCTGCATCCAGTTGCCTGCCGTACCCGTCATGGCGCTACCACGCTCACATGACCTTACCAGCCACCAAAACGGCTTGTTGGCGGAGTTGGTTGCCGCTTGACGAGATTGTCTGTAGCGTCGGGTGACATCGAAAGGAAGTCAAGCCATGGAATGTTGCGGCCCGGGATATGCAAGCCCGAGCGAGGCAATGAAAGCCCCGCGCGAGGAAATCCTCTACACCATTGCGATTTATACCGGCACCGGCATCCAGAAACCGGACTATCTGTGCACCATCGACGCCGATCCGGCCAGCCCGACCTATGCGCAGGTCATCCACCGTCTGGAGATGCCGAATATCGGCGACGAGCTGCACCATATGGGCTGGAACGCCTGTTCATCCTGCTTCGATGACGGGTCGATGAGCCGCAGCTATCTGCTTGTGCCGGGCGTGCGATCATCGAACATCTACATCGTGGATACCGCCACCGACCCGCGGGCACCGCGTCTTCACAAGACCATTCAGGGCGCGGACATCAAGTCGAAGACCGATCTGTCAGCGCCTCACACCGTGCATTGCCTCGGCTCGGAGATCATCATCTCGATGCTTGGCAACGCCAAAGGCGAGGCCCCGGGCGGCTATCTGCATCTCGACCGGGATTTCGAGATTCTGGGACGCTGGGAAAATTCGATGGGTGACATCCCGTTCGGATATGATTTCTGGTACCAGCCACGCCACAATGTGATGGCGTCATCGGAATGGGCGGCGCCAAACACTTTCATGCCGGGCTTCGATCTTGAGGAGGTCGGCCACCTGAAATATGGCCGCCGGATCCATCTCTGGGATTTCGAGAAGAAGGAGCCGAAGCAGACCTTCTATCTCGGTGAGGACGGGTTGATTCCGCTCGAGGTGCGCTTCCACCATGATCCGGACAGCACGCACGGCTTCTGCGGTGCCGCCCTGTCATCCAACATCATCCATTGGTGGCAAGATGGCTCTGGCGACTGGCAGTGGGAAAAAATCATCGATGTCGATAACGAGCCGCATCCGGAATGGCCGATCCCGGTTCCCGGGGTGATCACGGTGATCCTGCTGTCGATGGATGACAGGTTCCTGTATTTCTGCAACTGGCTGCATGGCGATATCCGGCAATATGACATCTCCGACCCGCATAACCCGAAACTGACCGGCCAGGTCTGGATGGGCGGGCTTTTAGGCAAGGCGCCCGAGGTCAACGGCCTGCAGATCACCGGCGGGCCGCAGATGATCCAGCTGTCGCTTGATGGCAAGCGGCTCTATGTCACCACCTCGCTGTTCAGCACCTGGGACAACCAGTTCTATCCCGAGATTCGCACCAATGGCGGCTGCATGCTGATGGTGAATTGCGATACCGAAAATGGCGGCATGGAAATCGATCCCGATTTCGCCGTTGATTTCGGCAAGGAGCCCAACGGCCCGTCACGGTGCCATGAAACCCGCTATCCGGGCGGCGACTGCACAAGCGATATCTGGCTATGACGACGATCACGCTGGCCAATCGGGGCAACACCACTTTTGAGGTCACCGGCAGGCGCCCGCTTCTTGACGAGCTGCGCGATCAGGGGGTCGACCTGCCCTTCGGATGCAAATATGGCGGCTGCATCACCTGTGCCGCGAAATTGATCGAAGGCGAGATTGACCAGCGGTCACAGGTCGCCCTGAACAACAGGCAGATTGCCGACGGATATGTTATCCTGTGCGTGGCGCGGGCCAGGACGGACTGTGTTCTGGAAATCGGCACCGAAAGCCATGACCGCCTCTACCGCAACCCGTTTCTTGATCCGCTGGAGCCGCATGAGCTGAAGGCCGACATCGCCACCGCAAAGGAGACCCCGGATGGGCTACATGAATCATGATGAGCCTTACAGCGAGGACTATATCAGGGACATTCTGTCATCGGTGAAGACCATCGCCATGGTCGGTGCCAGCCCGGACAAGACAAAATTCAGCTATGGCGTGCTGCGGGTCCTTCATGAGACTGGCTATGACATCATCCCGGTCAACCCGCGCCCCGGGCTGGAGGAGATACGCGGACTGGCGGTCTATCCTTCGCTTGCCAAAATTGACCGGCAGGTCGACATGGTCGATGTGTTCCGCAGGCCGGAGGACCTGCCGGGGATCGCGCAGGAGGCGATTGACATCGGCGCGAAAGTGCTGTGGGGCCAGATCGGCGTGGTCAATCATGAGGCCGCGCGGCTGGCCGAGGATGCCGGCATGAAGGTCGTGATGAACCGCTGCCCGAAAATCGAGCTGTTCCGCCCCTTCTGGACACCGAAGCTTCATCTGGGGATCTAGGCCCCGCCCCGTTGCGCGCGCCGGCGCCCGATTTCTAGCGTTTGACGAACCCCTGACCTTGCAGGAATGCCAGCATATGTGGCCGGCCCTCGCGGCCAAGCAGGCCGGCCATCTGCTCTGACCACCCTTGTGCCTTCTGATTGTCGGTGCGCGATGCGTAATAGGCGCGCATCTCCTCATCATAGGCAGCGATTGCCTCCGGCTCGCCATCGGTGCTGTAGCTGTTTTCCTTCAGCACCACCGGGACCGGCAGGCGCGGCTTCACCTCCGGGTCCTGATCCGGAAACCCAAGGCACAGGCCGAAGACCGGATAGACCTGCTGCGGCAGATCGAGGAGTTCGGTGACCCGCGCCGGATCATTGCGAAGCGCCCCGATATAGCAGATGCCAAGCCCGACCGATTCCGCCGCCACGACCATGTTCTGGGCATAGAGGGCGGTGTCCACGGTGGCGATGATGAATTGTTCGGTCAGGCCCTTTGCCGCCTCGCCGCCATGCATCTCGCAGCAGCGCATCGACCGGCTGAGATCGGCGCAGAAAACCAGGAATTCGGGCGCTTCCTCGACATAACGCTGGCCGTTCGCCACCTCGCGAAGGGCGACGCGTTTCTCGCTATCGGTGACGCGGATGATCGTCACGCCCTGCAGAAAGCTGGAACTTGCCGCCGCCTGCGCCGCGGTGATGATGGTGGTCAGCGTATCGGCGGGCACCGGCGCGTCGGTGAAACGGCGAATGGACCGGTGGCTGTTCAGAAGATCGATTGTCGGATTCATATGTCAGGTACTTTCAGTCATGAGGGACGGTGACGGACCACCTCCTGCTAGCCCATTTCGCGCCAATGTTCAAATGTCATGCCGTGAAATCGCGGCGCGGCGATTTTCCTCGTTTCGCCTTCAGTCTTCAAAAGCTATGCTGCATGCCTCAGTTTGCAGAAAGGAACACCCTTGCTCGACGACGCGTCCATTGCAGAAACAGATCACGCCGCCGACAGCATTGCGGTGTCGGTCTGGCGCGGTGACGCCAGTGGCGGCACCTGGGAGACGTTCACCGTCCCGCGGCAACCAAGCCAGACGGTCCTGGACATCGTCACCTGGATTCAGCAGGAGGCCGACCCGACGCTGACCTACCGGTTTGCCTGCCGTGTCGGCATGTGCGGGTCCTGCGCCATGATGGTGAATGACGAGCCGCGCTGGACCTGCCGCACACATGTCGGGCGGGTCGTGAAGGACGGGGCCATCAGCATCGCCCCGCTTCGCAACCTGCCGGTGATCAAGGACCTTGCCACCGATATGGACCCGTTCTTCGACAAATGGGTGAAGGCCGAGGCAACACACCATCCATCGGCCGGCCGGCATGATGATTTCGCCGCCGTGCTGCCGGATGATGAACAGCGCGTCGAGGCCAGCGCCGGCATCGAATGCATCAATTGCGCGGTCTGCTATGCGGCCTGCGATACGGTGGCCGGCAATCCGGACTATCTTGGCCCGGCGGCGCTGCAACGTGCCTGGACGCTGTATAATGATTCCCGCGATGATGCCGGCGGTGCCATCCTCGACGCCGTGTCGGCGCAGGGCGGATGCCACAGCTGCCATTCGATGGGAAGCTGCACGCATTACTGCCCGAATGATCTCGACCCGATGGGGGCAATCGCCGGACTGAAACGTGCCACGGCGAAACGGTTCTTCCGGCGGGGGCGCGGCTGATGCTGGATTTCCGTCTTTATATGGCACAGCGCCTGTCCGCGCTGATCATGGCACCGCTGGTGGTCGGCCATCTGGCGGTGATGATCTATGCCGTTCAGGGGGGCCTGAGTGCCGGTGAAATCCTTGGGCGGACACAGGGCAGCCTGTTCTGGGCGCTGTTCTATGGCGGGTTTGTTGTCGCGGTGTCGGTGCATGCCGCGATCGGGCTTCGTACCGTCATCTCGGAATGGACACGGCTTCGCGGCGGCATGTTGAATGGCGTTGCCATGGCGATTTTCGCCACCCTTCTTGTCATGGGGGGACGCGCCGTTCTGGCCGTCACACTGGTATGAGGGGTGGGGATATGAGAGGTGGCGATCCGAACGCCGCCACCCGCCGTCCGGTACGCGGCCATGCATTATGGTACGCCCATATCATCCACCGGGTCTCTGGAATCGCGCTGGCGCTGTTTCTGCCATTGCATTTCTGGGTGCTGTCATTGGCACTGACCGATGCCGCCCGGCTCGACAACTTTCTGGCCTTCACCGAACTGCCCTTCGTGAAGGTTGCGGAATTCGGCCTTGTGTTCCTGCTGGCCCTTCATCTGTTTGGCGGCATGCGCCTGATGGCGCTGGAATGGCTTCCCTGGCGGGCACCTCACAAGACGCTGGCTGCCGGCACGCTGGCCGTCTCGGCCTTTGTATCCGGCGTGTTTTTCCTGCAGGCCATATAGGCGCAACGGAGAGGATTACCGATGACAGCCACGCTTGAACGCCATGATACGGATATCCTGATCCTGGGGTCCGGCGGCGCCGGCCTGTTCGCCGCGCTGCACGCCCAGCAGAGCGCGCCGGAAGGCACGAAAATCACGCTGGCGGTGAAGGGATTGATCGGCAAATGCGGCTGCACCCGCATGGTCCAGGGCGGCTATAATGTGGCGCTTGGCGGTGGCGACACGGTCGAGCGGCACTTCATGGACACCATCAATGGCGGCAAATGGCTGCCTGACCAGGATATGGCATGGCGGCTTTGCAGCACCGCGGTGGAACGCATCCATGAGCTGGAAAACGAGGTTGGCTGCTTCTTTGACCGCAATGAAGACGGCACGCTGCACCAGAAGGCCTTTGCCGGCCAGACCGCCGACCGCACCGTCCATAAGGGCGACCTGACAGGCATCGAGATCATCAACAGGCTGATGGAACAGGTGCTTCGCCGCCCGGTCGAAAAGCTTCAGGAGCACCGCGCCATCGCGTTGATCCCGGGGTGCGAGGGTGACGGGCTGTCAGGCGTGCTGATGATCGACATGCGCCGCGGTGTCTTCCGGCTGGTGCGCGCCAAGGCGGTGCTGATGGCGACCGGCGGCGGGCCGACCATGTATCGCTACCACACGCCGTCCGGCGACAAGACAATGGACGGGCTGGCGATGGCGCTGAGGGCCGGATTGCCGCTGCGCGACATGGAGATGGTGCAGTTCCACCCGACCGGCCTGCTGGCCGGCGACAATACCCGCATGACCGGCACCGTTCTTGAAGAAGGGCTGCGGGGGGCTGGCGGCATTCTGCTGAACGGGTCCGGCGAACGCTTCATGTTCGATTATGACGACCGCAGGGCGGGGTGCATATCGAGATGGCGCATCTCGGGCCCGACAATGTCAGCCGCAGATTCGCCGGCATGGTCAAACGCTGCGCCGATTGCGGGTTCGATCTTGCCGCTGGCCGGGTCGAGGTGGTGCCGACAGCGCATTACTTCATGGGCGGGGTTGTCGTCGACACCGACACGCGGACCGCCCTTCCCGGCCTCTATGTGGCGGGTGAGGATGCCGGCGGCGCGCATGGCGCGAACAGGCTTGGCGGCAATGGTGTCGCCAATTCGACCGTCTATGGCGGCATCGCCGGCGATGTGATGGGGCGCGATATCGCCGGTCAGTCAACGCTTCGTGAGCCTGACGAGGCGGTGCTGTCCGCCGAAATCGACCGCACCATGGCACCGGTTGGCCGTAGCGGCGGCAATATCCATGAATTGCGGCGCGCGCTGCAGGATGTGATGTGGGATGATGTCGGGGTGATCCGCACCGCCGGCGGCATGACGCGGGCGCTGGACCGGCTTGACGGGATCGAGTCCGCATTGATGGAGACAGGTGTTGCGGCTGGCAATCTTGCTTTCAATCTGACCTGGCATGACTGGCTGAACATGCGATCACTGGTCGATATCTCGAAAGTCATCACCCGCGCCGGGCTGGCCCGCGAGAATTCACGCGGCGCGCATTACCGCGAGGATTTCCCCGAGGTCGGCGCGCTTGAAGGCTCATATTTCACGCAGGCGCAGATGGCCGGCGAGGATGTCGAGGTGACGCGCGCACCGGTTGCCTTTACCATTGTCAAACCGGGCGAGAGCATCCTGCCGGACGGCGCGCCAGACACGCTGGTCGCGGCGGCGGAATGACGGCCGGAGCAGACGTCGCAGCAACAGGGGGACAGGCGATGATCCCAATCGACATCATCGAATCCACGGCGAATGAGCTGATGGCGAAGGCCGCCATCGAGATCCCGGATGATTACCTGACCGGCCTGAAAGCCGCGGCGGACAGCGAGGATGGCGATCTGTCCTCCTTTGTGCTTCATGCCATGCTGGAGAATTATGACGCCGCGAAAGAGGATGGCCGCGCCATGTGCGGCGATACCGGCACGCCGCGCTGGTATGTGAAGATGGGCAACGAGGCGCGCATCGAAGGCGGTCCGGTGGCGCTGGAGGCGGCGCTGCGCCGCGCCACCGCCGACGCGACAGCCGCCGTGCCGCTGCGCCCGAACCGCGTGCATCCGCTGTGGCGGACCGACCATAACAACAATGTCGGGATCGGCGCGCCGGAGATTGAATATGCGTTCGAGCCTGACGGCGAATGGATCGATCTGATCACCGTCCATAAGGGTGGGCTGTTCGGCACCGATTACCGGATGCTGTTCCCGTCTGACGGGATCGAGGGGATCAAGCGGTTCTATCTCGACAGTCTGGTGGCGTTCGGCAAGCGGGGTCTCGCCTGCCAGCCGGCGATCATCGGGATCGGACTTGGCGGCACCAAGGATGCCTGCATGGTGCTTGGCAAGCGGGCGGCCTGCCTTCGCACCGTTGGCGATCGCAACAGCGATCCGCGCATCGCCGAGATCGAGGACGAGTTCAAGGAGCTTGGCAATTCCATCGGCATGGGGGCGATGGGGTTTGTCGGCAAACATATGGTGATCGACTGCAATATCGAGGTCGGATACTGCCATACCGGCGGTATGCAGATGTCGGTCCATGCCTTCTGCCTGTCATCGCGCCGCGCGGTGGCGCGCGTTCATGCCGATGGCCGGGTCGAATATCGCACCGACCCGGACTGGTTCACCCCCTATCAGCGACGGGAGACGGTCGAATGGGAACTTCCCGCAAGCCACGCGAAATCCGCCTGAGCACGACGCCGAGCGCGGAGGCCGTCGCCGAGCTGCAGCTTGGCGATATCGTCTATCTCGACGGGCTGATCTATACCGCGCGCGAGGGCGTCTATATGCGGGCGCTTGAGGACCAGGCCAACATCCCGATGGACCTGCCGTCACAGAGCGCGGCGAATTTCCACTGCTCGCCAGCGGCCAATATCCGCGCCGATGGCAGTTTCGATCTTGGCGCGGTCACCGCCACCGCATCCTTCCGCTTTGCCAAATGGCTTCCCGAATGGATGGCGAAGACCGGCGCCAGGCTGATCATCGGCAAGGGCGGTATGTCATCGAAGGATTACAAGGATTATTTCGTGCCGAATGGCGCTGTCTATCTGTCGACGGTGGGCTATGGCACCGGCGCGCTGCTGGGGCGCGGGGTCGAGACGGTCGAGGCCGTCCATTGGCATGAGGAGCTTGGCATCGCGCAGGCCATGTGGGTGATCAACTGCCTGTTCGAGCGCGAGAACGCCAAGATCGCGGCCAATCTGGAAAAACTCTATGAAGGCACCCGCCCGGCGGTGCTGAAACGCCTCGGCGAGACGGATGACCGAAGCGACGAGATGATTGGGTAGAAACCAGTTGCGAAAGACCACGCCAAAAGCTTTCGCAAACAAGGACTATTTTTTGAAAACTCGCGTTTAGGCCTTATCGGCCACTTGCCGCAATTGGGTTCGTTTCGGGATTTTAGCGGTACACAGCCCCACGGTGGCCGATCTTAATGATCAGGATCACGACCCCCTCATTGTCGATGGCGTAGATCACGCGATACCTCCCCACCCGGAGCCTGTACGCGTCTCGGCCCGTCAGGCTCCTCGCGTTTTGGGGCAGTGGGTATTCAGATAGGCCCTCAATGGATTTAAGAATGCGCTCGACGTCGTGGCGGGGGATGCCCCTCAAGTCTTTCTTTACCGAGGGCTTGAATGCAATTTTATAGGATGCCATCGGCCTTCAGCGACTTAACAAAGTCAGCATAACTAATGCCTGGCTCACTTGTGCGGGCATCATAATCGGCAATGTCCTCTGCGTCCTCAGCCGTGAGCATTGCAATGGCCTCATTGACAATTTCAGAAATGGATCGGTTTTCCTCTGCGGCCTTGAGGCGGAGCGCCTTGTGCATGTCGGGGTCAAAGTAGATGGTCGAACGCTGTGAGAGTTGCGGCATTGTCTATTTCCTTAATTTAAAAACATTATAGCGTTGTAACGCTATAATGTCAAAGCGTCATCGACACCTTGCTTGGCAACAATTATTGGCTGAGCCTATTGGCAATCCATTCCCTCGCGCCGTCGTAGTCGA
>RFZL01000151.1 GCA_009920665.1 Alphaproteobacteria bacterium
AAGCACGACATGCTGCTGTCCGGCTCGCGTGTGCATTACGGTACCGCCGGGGCGGCTGTTCATGTCGTTGATGTCGAGAACAACGCCTATCGCGAATCCTACCTTGCCGACATCTATGACGCGGCCCGCATCGTCGAGAAGATGGACAACATCCATTTCTTCCAGCGGCCGATGGTGGCGCGCGACATCGAGGACCCGGCAGCGCTCGATCTCAACACCGTCTATGCGGCGGTGAAGGGAACGACCAAGCATGTCGGAACCAGCTTCACCGAAGCGCCCTATGTCGCTCCGGCTGTGTCGATGCTCCATGACATTGCCGGCGGCGAGGACAAGTGGCGTGCCCGTCCGTTCGTCTCGAACAGCAACTGCTTCGTGGTGCCGCCGCTGCGCTTTGCCACCGAATCCTGCCAGGTGATGGAAGAGGCGGTGATGGCCGGCATGCCGGTCCTGCTGCTGTCTGCCGGCCAGGCTGGCGCGACCGCGCCGGCGGCCATCGCCGGGGCCATTGCACAGGCGCTTGCCGAGGTCATTGCCGGCCTCATCTATGTGAATGCGATGAAGCCGGGCCATCCCTGCATCGTCGGCACCTGGCCGTTCGTCTCGGACCTTCGTACTGGCGCGATGTCGGGCGGTTCGGGCGAGCAGGGGCTGCTGACGGCGGCCTGCGCGCAGATGCTGCAATATTACAATCTTCCCGGCGGTGCCGCGTCCGGCATGGCGGATTCGAAGATGCCCGACGCGCAATCCGGATACGAGAAGGGCAGCACGCTGGTGATGGCCGGCCTGTCCGGCCTCAACATGGTCTATGAGGCGGCCGGCATGCATGCCTCGCTTCTCGGCTTCTGCCTTGAATCGCTGATCATCGACAATGACATGCTTGGCCAGTGCCTGCGCTGTGTGCGCGGGATCGAGGTCAATGACCAGACCATCGGCATTCAGGTGATGAAGGATGTGTGCATGGGCGGCCCGGGCCATTATCTCGGCCACGACCAGACCATCGGACTGATGCAGACGGAATACATCTATCCCGAGCTCAGCGACCGTTCGAGCCCGAAGGAATGGGAAGAGCTCGGCAAGCCGAACCTGGTCGCCGAGGCGGTGAAGCGGAAAAACCAGATCCTGTCAGAGTTCGTGCCGCAGCATATTCCCGAGGAGCTGGACGCCCGCATCCGGGCCGATTACGACATCCGTCTCGGGTGACATCTGGTCCTGCGACGAAAAGCCGGTATGATTGTGCCCGCGTTACAGGCTTATCTGTAGCGCGGCGCACGGCGTGGCGCGCCGGCCGGCTGCCACCCGTCCGTGAGTGAATCATCTGGAGATCGAGCAATGTATCAGGCACCGGTTGACGACATGAAATTCGTACTTCGCCATCTTGTCGGGCTGGACAGGGTGGCGGCACTGGACGGGCATGACATGGTCTCGGAGGACCTTGTCGATGCTGTTCTCGACGAG
>RFZL01000152.1 GCA_009920665.1 Alphaproteobacteria bacterium
CGGCAGCGCAGAGGGCGACATGGCTCCATTTTCCCAATAAGCAGATAACGAGGTCTCCGCAGGCCGCGGATGCGGGCCAGTTTAGAACTCGCCCCTTGAAAAGCAAGGCTGACACGCCCCATGCTGCACCCGGCACCCGTCCCGCGTCAGCTCGCACAGGATCAAGAAACCACCCATGATCACGCCTGTTCTCAGCCTGTTCGGCATGGCCTTCCTGCTCGGACTGATATTCAACGCCACGCCGGGCGCGGTGTTTGCCGAAACCATCCGGCGCGGGGTTGATGGCGGCTACCGGCCGGCGCTGGCAGTCCAGATCGGCTCGCTTGCAGGTGACGCGGCATGGGCCATTCTCGGCCTTGCCGGTATCGGCTTGCTGCTGCAGGCGGAGATGCTGCGGATCCCGGTGGGAATTGGCGGCGCGGCCTATCTTTCATGGCTTGCCTTTGACAGCTGGCGGGAAAGCCTGACACCGCCATCCGCCACCAATACTGCCGGCGCCACCGGCACCGCCTTGCGGTCGGGGGCCATATTGGCGCTTTCGAACCCGCAGAATGTCGCCTATTGGGCGGCGCTTGGCAGCGCCTTTAGCGCGCTCGGCGTGAGCGAGCCTGACCGGATCGACTATGTCATATTCTTTGCCGGTTTCATGGCCTCGTCTGTGCTCTGGTGCTTTGTGTGCGCCGGCGCTGTCAGCTGGCTGTTCGGCGGGCGGGGCGAGCTCTGGCGGGTATGGACATATCGTCTGTGCGCACTGGCCTTCGCCTGGCTTGCGGCAGGCACAGCCTATGAAACACTGAAGGGCCTTCCGGCGGCAGGCTGACGCTAGTCCTCGGCGCGGGTGGTCCAGTATTCCTCGCCATAATCATGGAAGATTTCTTCTCCGGCACCGATGTCACAATCGGCATAGAACCGCAGGAACCTGTTGTCGGTCTCGTCCACTTCCCATTTGGCATTTGGCGGCGAGGCGTGGTTGTAGAGCATGCCGCAGCCCATCACCACCAGATAGTCGTTCGGGTCGTCCGGACTGGTGAACAGATAGTCATTCAGCCTGTTGACCTCCTGAAGGTCGTCGTCATCGATAACGATATAGGCACAGCGCTCAAGCGTTTCGCCTGCGGCGATATCCTGCCTCGCAAAGACGCCAAGCCCGTGGATGGACGATTCCTTGACGATAATCTTGATGTCGTTCTTGTCGGCCATCCGGCGCTCAACCCCTCCGCAGTCACGGGTCATCCGTGTTCTCCCGCATGATGTAGAGGATTTCACTCGCGCCTGCCAGACCCCGCTTGCGCCGGCGGCGCGGAGGATGGGTCACGACGCTGTTCGCGCATTGCGGTGACGATGCCGGCAGCGGCAATCATCGCCATGCCGAGCCAGGCAAGCGGGGCCGGCCAGCTTTCAAACAGCACCCGGCCCCACATCGCGACAAACAGCAGATAG
>RFZL01000153.1 GCA_009920665.1 Alphaproteobacteria bacterium
TGCGCTCGCCATCATCGCCGAAATCTTCGGTCGGGAACGGGCCGCTGCCGACCCGTGTGGTATAGGCCTTGGTGATGCCCAGCACGAAACCGATACTGGTCGGGCCGGTGCCGGCGCCGGTCGCCGCCTGGCCGGCCACCGTATTCGACGAGGTGACGAACGGATAGGTGCCATGGTCGATATCCAGCATCACGCCCTGCGCACCCTCGAACAGCACCCGCTTGCTGCCGGCGCGCGCCTCTTCCAGCACCCGCCAGCTCTGCCCGGCAAAGGGC
The DNA here is from genome assembly GCA_009920665.1 of Alphaproteobacteria bacterium. Lineage (GTDB taxonomy): Bacteria > Pseudomonadota > Alphaproteobacteria > Puniceispirillales > Puniceispirillaceae > UBA8309. Next base: position 276 of record RFZL01000153.1, read on the forward strand.
AGGATCTTGTCGCGGATGGCCAGCAGCCCGGCCAGCATCTCCTCGGGGTCGGCCGCGGCCTCACCGGCCGCCGCCAGCCAGACATTGTGATGCGCCGCCAGCGCCGTCAGCTTCGCCCGCAGCGTATCCTCGCTGGCAAGGTCGCCAAGCCGCACGGCGCGGCGCGCCACCTTGTCCTCATAGGCCGGGCCGATGCCGCGACCAGTGGTGCCGATCTTGCCAGAGCCGCGCATCGCCTCGCGCGCATGGTCGACGGCCTGATGCAGCGGCAGGATCAGCGCGGCGGTGTCGGAGACGATCAGGCTGTCCGGTGAAATCTCGGCGCCCTGACCGCGAAGCTGCGCGATCTCGGCGATCAGATGGTGCGGGTCGATGACGACGCCATTGCCGATCACCGACAGCTTGCCCGGGCGCACGATGCCCGATGGCAGCAATGACAGCTTGTATTCGACGCCGCCGATGACCAGCGTATGGCCGGCATTGTGCCCCCCCTGGAAACGGACAACGACATCGGCGCGGCTGGACAGCCAGTCGACGATCTTGCCCTTGCCCTCATCGCCCCACTGGGCGCCGATCACGGCCACATTTGTCATGCTGATACCTGTCCTGCGGGAAAGTGAGACGGTCCTTGGCGCGGCGCGCCGTCGGGGCGCGCAAACGGCGTCAGTGATAGCCAAAAAACACGTCCCCGGCAAGCCAGGCCGCGCCGCCGGGCGGCTGATCGGGGCGATCAGGCGAAATGCAGCAGGTCGGCGCGCACCACCTGTGGCAGGTCGCGCAGCTCGGCCATCACATCGGCGTCGATCTGCTGGTCGATCTCGACCAGCGCGATCGCCTCGCCGCCCTCCTCGCGCCGGCCAAGATGGAAGGTCGCGATGTTGATGCCGTGACGCCCGCACAGGCTGCCAAGATCGCCAATAAAGCCCGGCTTGTCATAGTTGCGAAGATAGAGCAGCGTGTCGGGGAAATCGGCCTCGACCGGGATCGACTGCACCTCGACGATCCGCGCCTTGTCGCCGCCGACAAGCGTGCCGGCGATGGTCCGCATGTTGCCGCCATAGGTGACGGTGACGCGAAGCAGCGTTTCATAGTCGCAGCGCCGCTCATGCCGCACCGTCGACAGCGCGATGCCATTCGACGCGGCCAGCGCCGCCGCATTCACCAT
>RFZL01000154.1 GCA_009920665.1 Alphaproteobacteria bacterium
GTAAAACTGACCGCGAAATCCAGCGCCGTGGCCGCCTGCTCGTCATCCAGAATCCGGGTGGCAAGCGAGGTGCCTGTCTCAACATCAAAGTAGGTCACTTCGCCGAGGTCGATATCGGTTACCCTGATTTCAATGTCGCGCTGTGGTTGCAGCACAGCCTCCGGCAGCATGTCATACTGGACACTGAGCCGCCGCGCGCCGGCATCACCGACAATCATGATCAGATCTTCGCCTGGCAGGTTCGACAGGGTGTAGCGCTGCCTGGCAAGGCTGCTGGCATCGGTCGTGACGGTCGGCATATCCGCGCCATCATTCGGCACGACGATAATCTGGTCACCGTCACGGCGCAGATCAAAGGCAGGCGCCGCGTAACTGTCGGACAAGGTTGCAGCGGCAGTGGCGTTGGCCATCATGCCACCCGTTGACATCGCCGACGCGCCGGTGGTCTGGCTGACCGCGTCAGTGTCGAGATCCAGCGCGCCGCCGGCAGGCAGGCTGGATTTGAAATAGGCATCACCCGCTGACACAGCGTCTACAGCATCGGAGGCCATCGCATCGGCAGTCCCGAATGCCAGAGCTGTGCCATCACCGCGATTGTTGGTGATCTGCAGCGCACCATTCACGACAGTCGCCGAAATCCCGGTGGCGGCGCTGATGTCGGAGGCCATTGTGGCCAGCTGCGAAGCAAAGTCGCCCTTCACGCCGTCAATGACAAAACTCTCTCCCCCGGCAATGGTCCCACTGCCATCAAGGTCGATGGTAAAGCTGAAACGCTGCGTCTGGGCAGAGAATGCAATACTGCCTGTGGCACCATCGGCAATCGCCAGCGCGGCGCTTCCGGACTGGCCATCCGCCGTCAGATACGCACCATGATCAATCTGAACAGTGCTGTTCGCGGTGATGTCCTGCTGGACCGTCAGACTGCCGGCTGCAATGGCACCTCGCGTCACCTGCTGAAAGTCTGAGATGACGATGGGGGTGCCTGTAGCGTCGGTCAGGTCCATGCGGACCGTCGACCCCGCAACCGAACTGGCGCTCGACACGGTCGATGTGCCAAGGCCGCTCGTCGCCTCGATCGCGGCGCTTATCGCGGCTTCTGCATCGCTGATGGCGCCTGCGAGATCACCGTTCGTGGCAGCGCGAAGTCCCGCCGGCGTGGTATCAATTTCAAGCGAAAGACCATTCACCTTGAATTTGTAAATTCGATCTTCTTCGAACTGGAGTGCCGCCGTGGCAGCGTCGAAGCTGGTGGTTGCTGTCTCGACAACGGATGTGATGTCCACCTCGCCGTCACCGGTCGACACCGCCCCACCGACAGACTGGATATCAACGCCAAGTCCATCTTTCAGGCGCAGCATCACCAGATTGCCGATCGATGTTGCCGAAACAAGCGACGTCATGTCGGCACCGCCGTCACCGGCGGCGATCAATGCCGCTGTT
>RFZL01000155.1 GCA_009920665.1 Alphaproteobacteria bacterium
GCCTAGGCTTGCTGGTGCAGCTTCAGGCCTTGGAGGGTCAATGATGATCGGTTGCGGCGCTTTGCTGTCCGCTATAGCCGGTTTTATTTCCATGTTCAATTGTCTGTAGTATCTGTCGGTGCGGGCATAGCCGCAACGCCCGATGCATGAGTAACATCTGCCGCAATCGCCATCGGGGTTACATGGTCAGGGCGCCGCCAATCCAGCGTCGCGAACGCGTCACAATTTCGGCAATGGCTGTGCCATTCGTTGCTCATGACGTGACAGCTTTGACATTGCCAGCCGCGCGGGCGCGGCGCATCACCGGCAGACCGCAAGGCGGCCGCAACGCCCACGGCATCCTCATTCATTTCAGCAAGCCGGGCAAGCAGCTGCCATGCGGTGACATCCTTTTCAGCATCATCGATCCGCGCCAAAAGTGCCTTTGCCTCGCCGTCAATTCCAGCGGCAAGCGCCGCCGCCGCCGCGATTGACGCAGCATCACCCGCTGCCTCGCCCTGTATTCCCGAAACCAGCTTCATCAGTTTGGCGACATAGGCACCGTCATTCACACCCCACAGGTCGCTCATCATATCAGCAAGCGCAGTGTGCGGCATGGCGCGGAACCCTGCCTCAAGCAGCTTTCCGGCCTTGCGCTTGTTACCGGTGTCGCCATAGTAACCGGCCACCAACAGCACACCGGGCCAAAAGCCGGGGTCTTCGGCAAGGGCACCTTCAAGTTGGCGCAGGGCACGCTTGATATCAGCCTTGCCAGATGGCGCCTCGCCACCATCACCGTCAATGGTCACTTTTCCCTGCAAATAGGCGATCACTGTTTTCTGGCGCTGGAAGCGGGCACGGTCTGCGGGATTGGCCTGATCACCCGCAGCAATCACCACATCAAGTGCCGGTGCCGCCGCGGCCCAATTCCCCCGCGCCGCCTCAAGGCCAAGCACCTGCGCCGCGGCCATCGCTGATTTTGGCTTCAGGTCAAGCGCTTGGCGCGCCGCCGCCAGCGCATCGTCAGGACGGTCGTCTTCATGCGCCAATCGGGCCAACCCAATATAGCCCAGAAACGCGGTGTCATCCGATGTGGTCAGCGAGCGAAAATACCGTCCGGCAGCCCGTTTGTCGCCGGCCAGATGCGCCGCCTGCGCCGAGAGAAGATCGGTCAATTGCGGGGCAGATTTCAACAGCCTCTGGGCGCGCGTGGCCTGGCGCTTTGCCTCGCCCGGCTCGCCTGCTGAAACCGCCATCAAGCCAAGCGTCAAGGCCCGATGCCCGGCGGCATCACGCCGATGCCTAAGACTGCTGCCAAACCAGCCGGGCAAACTCAACAACCGTCGCCACAATCTGTCAGCAAAGACCAGCAAAGCCGCCAGTATCACCAAAATGGCGATGGCAAGGCTGGTCCGGATTTCAACGCGCCAGTCGAGCCATTCGAGGCGCAATTCACCGGG
>RFZL01000156.1 GCA_009920665.1 Alphaproteobacteria bacterium
GTCAACAATGCCGGCATCACCCGTGACAATCTGGCGATGCGCATGAAGGACGAGGAATGGGACGAGGTTCTCAACGTCAACATGACGGCCGCGATGATGATTGCGCGTGCCGCGTTGCGTCCGATGATGAAGGCACGCCATGGCCGGATTATCTCGGTCTCCTCGATTGTTGGCGTTACCGGCAATCCGGGACAGGCGAACTATGCTGCGTCAAAGGCCGGCATGATCGGTTTCAGCAAGGCGCTGGCGGCGGAAGTGGCTAGCCGCGGCATCACCGTGAATGTGGTGGCGCCGGGGTTCATCGAAACTCCGATGACCGACGCGCTTGACGAAAACCAGCAGCAGGCGCTGCTTGGCCGCGTTCCTGTCGGTCGTCTCGGCAGTGCCGAAGAGGTGGCCGCGGCCGTGACGTTCCTTGCCAGCGGCGAGTCGTCCTACATCACCGGATCGACCATTCATGTGAATGGCGGCATGGCAATGCTGTAGGAGCACAGCCAATCGTTGTTATTAAGGGTGGCGTAGCCCAGAAAAACGTGTTAAGTGCCGCCCATTCGAAATTCCCGGGGCCTTCGTGCCTACCTCCAACCTTCTGATAAGGGGGCTTTCATGAGCGATATCTCAGATCGTGTTCGTAACATTGTGGTGGAACATCTTGGCGTTGACGCAGGCAAAGTTGTCGACGGCGCGAGCTTCATCGATGACCTTGGTGCAGACAGCCTCGACACCGTCGAGCTGGTCATGGCATTCGAGGAAGAGTTCGGTGTGGAAATCCCCGACGATGCTGCCGAGCGCATCCTGACAGTGAAGGACGCTGTTTCCTTCCTGGAAGAGAACGCCGCCTAAACAGGCCTAAACGCTATCACCGGCCCCCGACGACCCACCTCGACGGTGGACCTTCATCGGGGGCTGGCGTATTTTTAGACAGTTTTTTCTGGATCAGGAGAGAAACGTGCGTCGCGTAGTTGTCACCGGTCTTGGAATGGTCACGCCGCTTGGTGTCGGCGTCGATCACAACTGGTCCCAGATTATTGCCGGCGAGACCGGTATCGGGCGAATCACAGGCTTTGAGGTCGATGACCTCGCATGCCAGATTGCCGGGCAGGTGCCGGGTGCCGACCAGCCGGGCGGCCTCGATATGGATGCCTTCATCGAGCCGCGCGAACAGCGCAAGCAGGACCGTTTCATCCAGCTCGGCATTGTTGCCGCGCAGCTTGCTGTCGAGGACAGCGGCTGGAAGCCGGAAGACCGTGAATCGCAGAACCGCACCGGCGTGATGATCGGATCGGGCATCGGCGGTCTCGAAACCATCGTTCAGACAGACCAGCTGATGAACGAGCGCGGTCCGCGCCGGATCACCCCTTTCTTTATTCCGTCGGCGCTGATCAATCTCGTGTCCGG
>RFZL01000157.1 GCA_009920665.1 Alphaproteobacteria bacterium
CCGATCAGCACCACCAGCGTGTCATCCGTCGTCGGAATGTCATCGACATAGACGGCGCTTCCGGCGACATGCTTGTGGGCGCTGTCATGGCGCAGCGTGGTACGAATATCGCCGGTGATGCGATCCGCCGTCATATCCGTGCCTCGCGCAGGGTATCGGCAGACAGGCCTGCCCCCGGCCCGGTCAGGCGCGGCACCGGCGTGCCGGTCAGGTCCATGCCGTATTTCAGCAGCAGGTTGGCCGCCACCTGAATGCGGTATCCGGCAGAGGCGCGCATGTCGCTGATCGGGGTGAAGTCACCTTCCAGCGCGACCGCCGCCGCCCGGAATGCCTCCATGCCCAGTCCGGCGCCGACAAGCGCCGCCTCGGCAGCGGCGGCGCGTTTCGGGGTCGCCGCCATGCCGCCAAAGGCAAGGCGCGCATCGGTGATGCGCCCGTCCGAAACCGAGATATTGAAACCGCCCATCACGGCCGAGATATCCTGGTCGAACCGTTTGGAAATCTTGTAGGCGCGGAAATGCGGCGATGCCGCCACCGGCACCAGCAGCGCCGAGACGAATTCACCGGCCTCGCGGTCCTGCACGCCATAGTCGATGAAGAAATCCTCGAGCGGCATTCGCCGGTTCGAGGACACACCCGCCAGTTCCACATCGGCCGCCAGCGCGATCAGCATCGGCGGCAGGTCGCCGATCGGCGAGCCGTTCGCGATATTGCCGCACATGGTTCCGCTCGAGCGGACCTGAAGCGAGCCGAAGCGGCGCATCACCTCGGCGAAGTCGGGGCGGCCCTCGGCCAGCGTCTGCAGCGCCGCCTCATGCGTCACCGCCGGGCCGATGCGCCAATGCGCGCCTTGCTTGACCATCTCGTCGAAACCCCTGACCCGGCCTGTCCAGATCATCTGCGGCATATGGCGGTTCTGCTTGGTCACCCACAGCCCCACATCGGTCGCCCCGGCAACGATCGTCGCATCCCTGGCGGTGGCATATTCACGGGCGAATTCCTCGGCTGTGGCCGGCGCGATGAACCGGCGCGTGCCGTCGCCGATCGCCACTGTCTCGTCATGCGCGATCTCGTCCATCAGGGCGGCCTCGCGCGCGCGGCGGCGGCTCTCGAAGGCCGGCGGTATGTCACGGGTTTTCAGATCGGCCGCCGCGTCGACGATCGGCCGGTAGCCGGTGCAGCGGCACAGATTGCCGGCAAGGGTGGTGTCGATCCCGGCCTCGTCCAGCCCCTCGCCGTTGCACCAGGCGGCGAACATCGACATCACGAACCCGGGGGTGCAGAAGCCGCATTGCGAGCCGTGCCGGTCAACCATCACCTGCTGGCAGGGATGCAGGTCCGGCGCGTCCTCGCCTTCCGGCATAATGCCTTCGATGGTGGTG
>RFZL01000158.1 GCA_009920665.1 Alphaproteobacteria bacterium
CGGTGACGCGCATGCGGGATGCCTTGACGGCAGCGATGATTATTACCGTGCCTGGCTGGCGGCGCTTCAGGAGATGCTGGCCACCGGCGGTGTCGCCGATGCGGCCAATATCGAACAGGTGATGCAGGCCTGGACCGACGCCTATCTCACGACGCCGCACGGCCAGCCGGTGAAACTCGGCACCGGCTGAACGGAAAGCCTAGCTGTCCGACCAGACAGGGGCCCGCTTCTCGATGAAGGCGGCGATGCCCTCCTCGGCGTCACGGGCCAGCATGTTTTCCACCATCACGGCGGCGGCATGCTGATAGGCGTCGGCAAGGGTCATTTCAGCCTGCTGGTAGAAGGCCGGTTTGCCATAGGCCACGGTCGCGGTCGATTTCGCCGCGATCTTCGCCGCTACCGCCATCACCCGGCCTGTCAGCTCATCCGCCGGGACGGCTTCATTGATCAGCCCGATTTCAGCGGCGCGGGGCGCCGGACAGGGATCGCCCGTCAGCAGCATTTCCATTGCGTGCTTGGCCGCGACATTGCGCGACAGGGCGACCATCGGGGTGGAACAGAACAGGCCGATATGCACGCCCGGCGTGGCGAAATTCGCCCCCTCGGCGGCATAGGCCAGATCGCAGCTTGCCACCAGCTGGCAGCCGGCGGCGGTTGCCGTGCCGGCCACCTCGGCAATCACCGGTTTCGGATGCGCCGGGATTGAGGACATCAGCGCCGAGCATTGCGCCATCACGCGGGTGAAATAGGCGCGCCCCCTGTCACCGGCATTCACCGGGTCCTCGCGGGCAGCCGTCATTTCCTTGAGATGGTGGCCGGCGCAAAAGACAGGCCCGTTCGCCGCAATGACGATCACCCGCACCGCCGGGTCCGCCGCCGCATCCGCCAGCGCGGCCGACAGCGCCGACATCATCGCCTCGGACAGCGCGTTGCGCGATTTCGGGGCGTTCAGGGTCAGGCGCAGGATGCCGCCATCACCAATGTCGGCGAGCACCAGAGTGTCATTGTCGGGGGCGGATGCCTCGGTCATAGCGCGCTCCAAGCCGGAATAGGCTTTAAGGCTAGCGCCGCGATGGGCAGGCTGGCAAGCGCCGGCGATCAACCCTCGTCGGACAGGCCGCTTGTCTTGTCGGCCTTTGGCCGCTTGTCGTCGATCATCACCCCGGTTTCGACAAACATGATCTGTTCGGCGAGGCTGGTGGTGAAGTCGCCCATCCGCTCGATATTCTTGGCAATGAAGAGAAGATGCGCACCGTTCAGGGCCGAAATTTTGCCTTCGTCCATCTGCTCGATCACATGGCGGAAGATGTTGGTGTGCAGCTTGTCGACATGCAGGTCGGAATTGCGGATGGCCTGGGCCACCTCGAGATTACCTTCCTGA
>RFZL01000159.1 GCA_009920665.1 Alphaproteobacteria bacterium
TCCACGGAGACAGTTTCATGCCAGCCGCCGAGCCGCATATCGTTGCGCATTTCGTACCGCTGTCGGTCATCATGTCCGATCATGGCGGCGATCTGGCAAGCTATATGGCGGCCAGCGGCAGCAGCGATGTGGTGGTCACCATGCCGGTGACGATGGATGTCGTCGGCCGCGGCACGCAGTCCTTTTTCGTCGCGGTGGCCGTGACCTGGCATTTCGACAGCGCCGAGCCGCTTCAGGACGCCGTCACAGCGGATTGCCCGAAGGGACATCAATGCCTGTTCGCATGGGTGCCCGCCGACCGGGCCGGGACGGATGAGTTCGGTATCTATATCGATGATATCGGCGCCGGAGAGACGCTGCAGAACGGCATGGTCGCAGAGGTGATCGAGCAGGCGCAGATCGAACAGGCGGTTGCCGCCGCCATGTCAGGATGACGGCTTGCCGCGCTGCCCGGCGCATCTCTTCGAGCAGTATCTGACCTGTTCCCAGTCGCGTTCCCACTTTTTCCGCCAGGTAAACGGGCGGCCGCAGGTCGCGCAAATCTTGCTGGGCAGATCGCGCTTCTGTAACCTTTTTGTCATGATCGGATGATATCCATCTGTGACCTGAAATGCCCACCGGTGTGCCTGATGACAAGACCTCGCAACGTTCTTTTTCTCTGTACCGGCAATTCCGCCCGCTCCATTCTCGCCGAGGCGATCCTGCGCCATTACGGGACCGGCCGCTACAATGCCTGTTCGGCCGGATCGATGCCGACGGGCATGCCGAACCCGGCTGCCATCGCCACGCTCGAGGCGCGCGGGATTGATCATTCATTTGCCCGCTCGAAAAGCTGGGATGAATTTGCCGGTCCGGATGCCGAAGCGATGGATATCGTGATCACCGTCTGCGCCAACGCCGCCGGCGAGACCTGTCCGGTCTGGCCGGGGCATCCGCATACCGCGCATTGGGGCGTCGAGGACCCGGCAGCCGTGACCGGAAGCCGCGACGACATCATGGCCGCCTTTGCCGTCACCTTTGACCAGATGAAGGCGCGTGTTGACGCGCTGCTGGCGCTGGGCGACGCTCCGGTCGAAGACATGATGCCGGCCATCCGTGCCATCGGGGAACTGCCATGATCAGCCAGAAGACCGCCCGTATTCTTGTTGCCGAATTCGCCGGCACCATGATCTTGCTGGCCACGGTCATCGGGTCGGGGATCATGGCCGAGCGGCTGGCCGGCGGCAATGTGGCCATCGCCCTTCTCGGCAACACCATTCCGACGGGCGCCATTCTCTATGTGCTGATCACGGTGTTCGGTCCGGTGTCGGGAGCGCATTTCAATCCGGCAGTGACCATCGCCTTTCTGCTGCGCCGCGAGATCGCCTTCACCCGCGCCGC
>RFZL01000160.1 GCA_009920665.1 Alphaproteobacteria bacterium
GTGTCCGCCGACCCTCGCAATGCCGGCAAGGCGTTGATTGACGCAACGCCGACCGGGCCTGGCCTGCCTCCTGACCTGCCAAGCATCACCGAGGTTTTCAGCAACAATCGCTCCGCAGTTGCCGCCACCGAGTTTTTGTCTGGTGGCGCGGTGGCGGTCATACCGGCCAACACCGCCAATCTGGACATTTTCTCGTTATCAGGCCAGAGCACGGCAAGCTTTGCATTGGCGCCGGAAAGCCTCGCCGATATCGACGACATCGCCCTGACCATCCGCAGCCTTGATGAGAATGATCAGCTGGTCGACAAGATTGTCGATTTCAATGTCGCCTTTGCCGATATCAAGGGATTTGAGGGGAGCTGGCTCGACTTCGACCAGATTGCCGACCTGATGAATGTCGGCACGATCACCGGGGTGGTAAGGGGAAGTGGTGAGAGCGTCAGCCTTGCCAGCCTTGGTGGTTTCGTGTCCGGGTCCGAAGGCAGTCTTACCTTCAGCCTGACCGAGAATGATTTCGCTGCTGCAACGGCCTCGATTGCCGGTGGCAGGGTTATCGATGGCGCTGTCACTGCCAGCGTTGCGACCGAAGCCGATGTGCAGATTTTCACCCGTGAAGGTCGCCATGTCGCCGGCACCCCGCAGACCGACAGCAGCCGCGCATCATTGCAGGCGATGATGACCGAGGCCAATGGGTTCAATGTCGGGGCGGTTTATGTCGGTGACTATCTGAACCAATCAGGGGACAGCGGTTACCTCGGCATCGAAACAACAGCGCATTATGGATCGAATGTTCTTGTCACCTCGGCAGAATCGGTTGGTGAAACCCGTGTCAACTTCACCGCGCTTGAGGGCATAGACACCAATGAAACCTCGGTTGACGGGCTCAGCGCTTCGGCCGCGACGGTTGGTTACAGCATGTCTGTCGGGCCGCTCTCGGCCAGCATAGGGGCTGCCGATATTGACGGGCCTGGTGGTGATGATGTCGCGGCGGCGATGCTGCGGGAACTTCGCAATACGGCCCCGATCGCGACACTTGTCGGTCTTGCCGATGCGACGCCGCTTGCCAATGACTCGGTACGTCTCAGCTTTGAGGATCAGATCTACACGGTGACAATGGCCGATGGTGAACCGCTGGTCAGTGGCGGTGAAGCCGGCCGTCTCAACGCCTTCTTTGATGCCGACAAGCGGCTGAATATCGTATCCACGGCGGGAACCGTTTCACGATCCTCGATAGAGGTGGTGGCAGGTGTCGGCGACGAGGCCAATGTCGCGGCGGCGCGGCGGTTTGGCCTGATGTATCAGGAACAGCATGTTCCGACCCGGTTTTCCGGCGAGATCACCAGCATTGCCGGCACCGCCGCCGCCAACACCGATACGGTT
>RFZL01000017.1 GCA_009920665.1 Alphaproteobacteria bacterium
TTCGAGGGCAACGACGCCTTCGCCGCCCATGCCGAGACCGAGTTCACGGCCTTCTACCTCACCGATTTCCTCGTGCGGCAGTTCGATGCCTTCGTCTGGCGGCCGATGGGCCTCGACCGCCACCCGGAGCTTCGTGACGCCTATTTCGGGCATTACGACCGCCTCGTCTATCTCGCGCAGACCGAGGATCCCGACCTTGCCGCGCGCGCCGAGGCGGCGGCCGCGCGCCTTGGTCTTGCGTATGAGCGCCGCTTTACCGGCTATGGCGACCTCGCGGCGGCGCTCGGCACGCTCTCGCCGCCGGGCTAGGGGGGGTCAGGCCGGGGCGCCGACCGCGCGCAGCGCCAGCGCGGCATAGGCCTGTGAGCCCGGGCATTTCAGATCATAGATCAGAACAGGTTGACCGAAAGATGGCGCCTCCGATACCCGGACATTGCGCGGCACCACGGTATTATAGACAAGATCGCCAAAATGCGCGCGCACGTCATTCGCCACCATTGCCGAGAGCTTGTTGCGGGTATCATACATCGTCAAAACGATACCCTGCATTTGCAGATCACCATTCAGACCGGCGCGCACCGCCTCGACCGTGCGCATCAGCTGTGTCAGCCCTTCCAACGCATAGAATTCACACTGCAACGGCACCAGAACAGAGGTCGCAGCCGCCAGCGCATTAACCGTCAGCATGCCAAGGGATGGTGGACAATCTATAATAACATACTGATATTGTTTGCTTATTTTTTTCAATGCCATCTTCAGCCTGAATTCCCGATCAGGCATGTCCGACAATTCGACTTCGGCCGCGGACAGATCGACGATGGTCGGGATGATATCGAGCCTCGGTACCTGCGTCGCCTGAATCGCCGCGTCGGCGGCGCTACTGCCGGCGATGACGCTGTAGCTGTTATGCGTCCTGTCCTCAATCCCGAGGCCGGTGCTGGCATTGCCCTGCGGGTCAAAATCAACAAGCAGCACCGACCGGCCGCAGGCGGCCAGCGCGGTGGCAAGATTGATCGAGGTTGTTGTCTTTCCCACACCGCCCTTCTGATTGGCGACGGCGATGATACGCTGGGCTTGCGGCATGGTCTGGCACGGCTCCGGGCTAGGACACCAACAGGTCTATCACAGAACCATCCGGATTGGTAAGGCTTGGATGCAGGCGCCAGGCAAGATTCGACCACGCGCCAAGCGCCTCCAGCTCGGCCTTTGCCTGCGCCCCCTTCAGGAACAGGCAGCGTGTTCCCGGACGAAGCTGCGTTTCCAGAAGTGGCAGCAGACGGTCAAGCGGCGCCAGCGCCCGCGCCGTGATGACTGACGCCTTGAGACAAGGCATATTTTCAATGCGATCATTATGCACCATGGCCATCAGCCCGCATTCGCGGATCACCGTACGAAGAAACACCGCCTTTTTCTGATCCGACTCGACAAGATGGCATTCGGCGTCGGTCAGGATTGCCAGCACAAGCCCGGGAAATCCGGCACCACTGCCAACATCGACAAGGCGTGGGGACCCCGGTGAGATATATGGTGCCAGCTGCGCCGAATCCCAGACATGTCGCATCCAGATATCGGGAAGGCTTGCCGGCGATACGAGATTCACCCGCGGCTGCCATTTCTCGACAAGCGCGACATAGGTTTCAAGCTTGCGCATTGTTTCACGTGAAACATCAAGCTGCGCGGCGATGTGCGTGGGGATTGTCATCCCTGCTCTGCCACTGCACGCTCCGCCACTGCCTGATCTGTGGGGCCGTAAGACTGCGCCGTCTGCTGGCGCTTCAGATGGCGAAGTACTGCCACCACCGCAGCAGGCGTCAGCCCCGGCAACCGGTTTGCCTGGCCAATTGTCTCAGGCCGCAACCGCCTCATCACATCACGCGCCTCGGCCGACAGACCACCAACCAGCGAATAGTCGAAATCCGCGGGAATGGTGATGGCTTCATCCCGACGCAACGCGTCGATATCCGCCTGCTGCCGGTCGATATAGCCGGCATAGCGGCAGTCAGCCTCGATCTGTGGGCGCAGCGCCAGCGGTATCCCGGCCAGTTCCGGCCACAGGCCAATTATGCGATCAAAACCAATCTCATCCAGCGCCAGCATATCGGCCGCACTGCGCACCGCACCGTCCCTTGGCGCCGGCAGACCAGCATCACGAAGGTCATTCGGGCGCGCCTTTGCGGTTTCAATCAGTTCACGGGCAGTTGCCAGCGCTGTCTTCTTTTCCTGCCAGGCTGTCTGCCGCGCCGGTCCAACACAGCCAATCCCGATCCCGCGATCAGTCAGGCGCTGGTCGGCATTGTCGGCCCGCAACAGCAGTCTGTATTCGGCCCGCGAGGTGAACATCCGGTAGGGCTCCGGCGCGCCGCGCGTGATCAGATCATCAATCATCACACCGGTATAGGAATCGGCCCGGCCAAGGGTGAATCTATCGGTGGCACCGGAAGCCAGCAACGCTGCGTTGATGCCGGCAACAAGACCCTGCGCGGCGGCCTCTTCATAGCCGGTCGTGCCATTGATCTGGCCAGCCAGAAACAGCCCCGGCATGGCTTTCAGCGCCAGCGTCCGGGACAGCGCCCGCGGATCGATGAAATCATATTCAATGGCATAGCCATATTGCAGGATTCGCGCCTCCTCCAGCCCGGGAATGCTGGCAACAAGCGCATCCTGGACATCGCGTGGCAGGCTTGTCGAAATGCCGTTCGGATAGACGGTATCGTCCTGCAGCCCCTCCGGCTCAAGAAAGATCTGATGCGACTCCTTGTCAGCGAAACGCTTGACCTTGTCCTCGATCGACGGACAGTAACGCGGCCCCTGGCCTGCAATCTGGCCACTATAGACGGCAGACAGATGGATCGACGCGGCGATAATCCGGTGCGTTTCAGCGGTGGTGCGTGTAATGCCGCATTCAATCTGCGGAACGGTGATCCGGGCTGTCATGGTCGAGAACGGCACTGGCGGATCATCGGCTGGTTGCCGCTCAAGCCTGTCCCAGTCGATGCTGCGCCCGTCAAGACGTGGCGGTGTGCCGGTCTTCAGCCTGCCAGCCGGCAGGTCGAGTGCGCGCAACCGCTGCGCCAGCATGTTCGATGGCGCCTCGCCAATGCGGCCGGCCGGCGTGATTTCCTCGCCAAGATGGATCAACCCGCCAAGAAACGTGCCTGTGGTCAGCACCACCGCACCGGCATGATGCGCGGCGCCGGATTCATCGACAATGCCGCGGCAGACTCCGTCCCTGACCAGAAGATCGCCAACCGCCGCCTCGATCACCGTCACACCTGCCTCGGCGACAAGGTGCTGTACGGCCGTGCGATACAACGCCCGGTCGGCTTGCGCGCGCGGCCCGTGGACAGCTGGGCCCCGCGACCGGTTCAGCATCCGGAACTGGATGCCGGAGGCATCGATGGCGCGGGCCATGATTCCGTCAAGAGCGTCGATCTCGCGCACCAGATGGCCCTTGCCAAGCCCGCCAATAGCCGGGTTGCAGCTCATCTCGCCAACCCTGTCGGCGCGCATCGTTACCAGTGCCACCGACGCGCCCATGCGGGCCGCGGCCGCCGCCGCCTCACAGCCGGCATGCCCCCCACCAACAATGATCACATCCCAGGTCATTGGACTGTCCCGCATTTCCATCGCGGCGCTTTATGCGCCCTTTCAGGCTGTTTTCCCCAACAGGGCGCTTTATGCGCCCTTTCGGGCTATTTTCCAATGCAAAAGCTGGAAAAAATGCTGTCGAGCAACTCCTCGACATCAACCTGGCCAGTCAGCCTGCCAAGGCTGTCAGCCGCCCTGCGATATTCCTCGGCGGCCAGTTCCGGCGCCGACCCGAGATCGATATTGTCCGCCGCACGAAGCGCCTCCATGGCGCGCGTCAGCGCATGGCGATGCCGGGCACGAGTGATGATGCTCTGAGTTTCCGGCCGGTTCGCCGGCACAACCAGCCCGCGCAACAGCTCCAGAACCCGCTCAAGATCGCCGCCATCGGCATCATCCTCCAGCGAGACGAGACGCGCCGCACTGGCAAGCCCGGCAAGCCCGGCCAACCCCGCCAGCACAGCAGCAGTTTCATCAGCGCCAAGACGATCACGCTTCGTCAGCAGAACAGCCTGCTTGGCGCCGGCGAGGGTCTGAAGTTGCACCAAATCGTCGTGCCATCCGGGTGTTGATGCGTCAATGACAAGGAGCGCCGCATCCGAATCGCGTGCGGCATCCCTGGCACGGCGTACCCCCTCCGCCTCGATCACATCATCGGTGTCACGGAGCCCGGCGGTATCGAGAAGCGTCACCGGCACGCCATCCAAATCGATTCGCACACTGACAATATCGCGCGTGGTACCGGCCTGTGACGACACGATGGCGACATCACGGCCGGCCAGCCGGTTCAACAATGTCGATTTACCGGCATTGACCGGCCCGACCAGACTCACCGTCACGCCGACGCGCACCCGCTCCCCTTCATGACCATCATCCAGGACCGACTCCATCGCACCGGCAAGCGCACGCGTGTCAGCATGGATTCGCGCCTCGAGATCACCCGGCAACTCCTCATCGGCAAAATCGATCACCGCCTCGAGCTGCGCCGCCAGACGCACCAGCGCGTCGCGCCAGCCCTCAACCGGGCGATGCAGGACCCCGTCCCGCTGCCGCCAGGCCTGAAGCCGCTGCCGGTCGGTCTCGGCATCGATGAGGTCAGCCAGCGCCTCGGCGCCAAGCAGGTCGATCTTGCCATTGGCGAACATGCGGTGCGTGAACTCACCGGGCGCGGCGGGCCGGAACCCGTCCGCCTCGCCAAGTTGCCGCATGATGGCCGCGGTGACAGCCTGCGATCCATGCGCATGAATCTCGACGACATCCTCGCCCGTGCTCGATCGCGGGCCTTTCATCGCCAGCATCACCGCCTCATCCAGCCTGCTGCCTCCCGCATCGACCAGATGTGCCAGCCGGAACTGCCCGGGTGGCGGTACATCACAACCAAAGAGTGACGGCGCGGCGAAGGCGCGCCTGCCACTGATCCGGATCACCGCGATGGCGGCCCGGCCCGGCGGTGTCGCCTGGGCAAAAATCGTATCGCTATCGTCTCGCATCCGGATAGTGCCTTTCTTTGACAGCTGATATAGCCTGATCAGCAGCGGGCGTCTTCGTCAAATTTCATATCATGTCACGGCGACGCCGGCACCAACGCCAGGACCGACAATCACATCTGAAGGGTGATGATGACCATTCACGCATCAGCGACAGGGGACTTCCACACGACCCTGCACGGTCGGCTCGGATATATGCGCGCCATCAGTGACGGCCGCCATCTGATCCGTCTGGACTGGGATCAAAGCCCCTTTGCCGCGCCCGACAATCCGGATGATGTTTCACGTGAAACATGCCGCCAGCTTGCAGCCTATTTCGCCGGTGAACGGCGCGCGTTCACCTTGCCACTCCGCGCTGCCGGAACATCGGCATCCGGCCGGTCCTGGCTCGAGGCCATGGCACAGATTCCCTACGGGACAACGATGAGCTATGGTGAATTTGCGGCACTTGCCGGCAAGCCAAGGGCGCCGCGCGCCGCCGGTACGGCCTGTGCGACCAACCCGCTTCCTGTAATCTATCCCTGCCACCGCGTCGTGCGAGCCGGCGGTCAGCTCGGGAATTATGGGGGTGGCAGCAGCCTGCCGCCCCAGCATCCGGATAATCTCGGCCGCAAACAGGCGCTGATTGATCTTGAACGGCGGTTCGCCTAGCTGTTCATCTGCTCGAAGAAATCGTCGTTGGTTTTCGAATGTTTCAGCTTGTCGACCAAAAACTCCATGGCATCAACCGGACCCATCTGCATCAGAATACGCCGTAACACCCACATCTTGGCAAGGGTGCCCTTGTCGACAAGAAGCTCTTCCTTGCGAGTGCCGGAGCGAGTGATGTCGATCGCGGGGAAGGTACGCTTGTCGGAGAGCTTGCGGTCGAGGATGACCTCGCTGTTGCCGGTCCCTTTGAATTCCTCGAAAATCACCTCGTCCATCCGCGAGCCGGTTTCGACCAGCGCCGTCGCGATGATCGTCAGCGATCCGCCTTCCTCGATGTTCCGCGCCGCGCCAAAGAAACGCTTTGGTCGCTGCAGCGCATTGGCATCAACACCGCCGGTCAGAACCTTGCCCGATGACGGCACAACGGTATTGTAGGCCCGCGCCAGCCGTGTGATCGAATCAAGAAGGATCACCACATCGCGCTTGTGCTCAACCAGCCTTTTTGCTTTTTCAATAACCATTTCAGTGACTTGCACATGTCTGGCTGCCGGTTCGTCAAAGGTCGAGGAGATCACCTCGCCACGAACAGAGCGCTGCATGTCGGTCACTTCTTCCGGACGTTCGTCGATCAACAGCACGATCAGATAGACTTCCGGGTGATTTTCCGAGATCGCATGCGCGATGCTCTGCAGCATCATCGTCTTGCCGGTCCGTGGCGGTGCCACGATCAATCCCCGCTGGCCCTTGCCCATCGGCGAGACAAGATCGATCACTCGCGGGGTGTTGTCCTTCTTGTCAGGATCGAAGGGCAGTTCCAGCGTCAGCTTGTTTTCCGGATAGAGAGGCGTGAGATTGTCGAAATTGATCCGGTGCCGAACAGCGTTCGGCTCCTCGAAATTGATTGTTTCAACCTTCAGAAGGGCAAAATAGCGCTCGCCATCCTTGGGCGCACGGATTTCACCCTCGACAGTGTCACCGGTGCGCAGCCCGAACCGCCTGACCTGGCTTGGCGACACATAGATGTCGTCTGGCCCCGGAAGGTAGTTTGATTCCGGCGCGCGAAGGAAGCCGAACCCATCCGACAACACTTCCAACACGCCACTGCCATAGATAGCGACGTCATTCTGGGCAAGCTGCTTGAGGATCGCGAACATCATGTCCTGCTTGCGCAGGGTGCTGGCGTTCTCGATCTCCAGCTCCTCGGCATAGGCGAGGAGATCGGCAGGCGATTTCTGTTTCAGTTCCTGAAGGTGCATGGTCTCGACACGCTGGTAACGGCGGGGAATACGGGTTGGCCCGTTGAAATATGGGGAAAGCCAGTGTCTGTCCCGAATTTATGACAGATTTTGCCGGTGCCCGTCAATCGCAATGTCGATGCCGCCATATTTTCAGAACGGCTTCACGACCGCCATGACAACAATGATGATCATCAGCACTGTCGGCACCTCGTTCCAGATCCGGTAGATGCGGGCTGGACGCGGTTGCTCGTCAGCCTCCAGCTGGCGGCGCATCTTGGAAAAAATCCCGTGGCACGCCGCCATACCAAGAACGCAGACCACTTTCACCTGCATCCAGATTTCCGTCAGCAGTTGCGGCGCCAGGACAAGCATCCAGATGCCGAACAGGAAGCTTGCGATCATCGCCGGGTTCATGATCGCCTTCAGCAACCTGCGTTCCATCACCTTGAAGGTTTCCGCACGGACCGACCCGATCACGGTATCAGCATGATAGACATAGAGCCGCGGCAAATAGAGCAGCCCGGCCATCCATGCAATGATGGAAATGACATGCAGCGCCTTGATGATCTCGTAACTCATGACATCCGTCCTCGCACCCGGTTGACCAGATCATGCACATGCCTCTCCGGCGTTTCCGGTGTTATGCCATGACCAAGATTGAAGATATGTGGTCTGCCGTCCACAGCCTCAAGAATTGATCCAATGGCGCGGTTCATCGCCTCGCCGCCAGCGATCAGGCTGAGCGGGTCAAGATTGCCCTGCAATGTGACATGAGCTGGCAGATGCCGGGCGGCCCAGGCAATATCGACGCCATGATCAAGGCCGATGCCGTCAATTGGTGTTTCATTACAATAGGCGACCAGCCCTTCACCAATGCCTTTTGGAAATCCGATGACCGGCTGCGTGATTCCACGTCTGCGGAGAGTTTCAATGATGCGTTTGGCTGGCTCACTTACCACGCGGCGCCTGAAATGTGCCGGCACAGCACCAGCCCAGCTGTCAAACAGCATCAGGGCATCCGCGCCAGCCTGCGCCTGGATTATGAGAAATTCGATGGTTGCCGCTGTCACAACATCAAGCAGTTCATCGAATTTGCGGTCATTGTCCCACATCCATTTTCGCGCGGTGGCAAAATCACGTGAGGACTGGCCTTCAAGCATATAGGTGATGATCGTCCAAGGGGCGCCGGCGAAACCGATCAGTGCCTTTTCAGGTGCCAGTGTCTCCCTGCAAAGCGAGAGTGACCTCGCAACCGGTGACAATTTACCGGCAATGTGATCGAGAGAATTTTCATCGATTTCGGAAGGATCGGTAAGTGGGTCGAGCAGAGGCCCCTGTCCCGTCACAAATCTGACATTTCTGTTCATTGCCCATGGGACCAGCAGAATATCCGAGAAGATAATGGCGGCGTCAAAGCCGAATTTGTCTATCGGTTGCAGGGTGACCTCGACAGCTTTCTCCGGGTTCAGGCAAAAAGAAATGAAATCGGGCTCTGATGCGCGCACCTCTTTGTATTCGGGGAGATAGCGTCCTGCCTGGCGCATGAGCCAGACTGGCGGTATCCGGTGGGCCGTGCCGGACAATGTTTCGAGGAAGATGTTTGTCATGACGGTACTCTCTATACAATAGATAGATATTTATAAAGGAAAGGATGGATTTGTAGGCCTTGTGGAAAAGCCATATTTCACTTTTATCCCTGACTTATCCCCATTTCTGGCAACAGGACCGATAGCGTTTGGCCAAGTCTGATCGGCGCTTTGTGGAACGATCCCCACAATTCGCCTGGTAACAGGGCAATGTAATCCGCACGGGGATGGAATCTGTCTTTGCCCCCGTTTATGCACAGGCTGCCCCCGGCATTCATGTTTCATCCCCAACAGCCGGCAACTGACTCACATCAAATCCCCAGCACGTGAAAACCCGTGACAGCCCTGACCGGACACCCTAATTTTACCACATGAATGACGCGACCCTGCATATCCATCTGGTGTCTGATTCCACAGGCGAGACCGTGCATCAGATCACCCGCGCCTGCGTTGCCCAGTTTTCGAATGTGCGGACGACAGAACATGTGTGGACACTTGTCCGCAGCCACAATCATGTCGACGCTGTGTTCGCCGGTGTCGACCGCAATCCGGGCGTGCTGTTGATGAGCGTTGTCGACGAGGATCTGCGTGCCGAGTTTGAGCGTCGCTGCACCGAGCGTGGCATCCCGCATGTGTCGGTGCTTGATCCTGTCGTCGATCTGCTTGGGCGGATCCTTGGCAAGCCGATGCGCAATCGCCCCGGTGGCCAGCGTCAGCTCGACACCGCCTATTTCGACCGGATGGCGGCGGTCGATTTCGCCGTCCGTCACGATGACGGGCTGAACATGGCCGAACTTCATGACGCAGACATCCTGCTTGTCGGGGTTTCGAGAACATCGAAGACACCGACATCGATGTATCTGGCGCATCGCGGCTACAAGGTGGCAAATTACGCGCTGGTCCCGGGCGTTCCCTTTCCGGCACATTATATTGACAGACTGAAGCTGTTTGTTGTTGGACTCACCAATGACCCGAAACGCCTCAGCGTTGTCCGCAAGACCCGCCAGATCGCACAATCGGATGAAAGCAATGTCACCTATACCGACCTCGAGCGGATCACCGAGGAGGTGCGTGACGCGCGCCGTCTTTTTGCTCGAAACCAATGGCCGGTGATCGATGTCACCAGACGTTCGGTCGAGGAAACCGCCGCGGCCGTCATCCAGCTTCATACCAACTGGCAGGAAGAAAATTCGTGACCGCGGAATTCGTACCCACGGAATTCGCGGCCGGGGCCGCCCCCGCCGAAGATATGCCCGCCGTCATGTTGCCGGCCGGCCCGCTGCTGCTGGCATCGGCCAGCATGACGCGTCGACGCCTGCTTGAACGCGCCGGGTTCGAGATTGCCATCTGCGCGGCGCCGGTTGATGAACAGGCTATTCGCGGAAGCTGCGCCGAACAGGGCATTTCGCCGGGTGATGTGGCGGTCATTCTTGCCGAATTGAAGGCGCAGGCCGCCCTGGCCCGCGCGCCATCACAAATTCCATCCTATACAGGGCCCCCGTCATCTGGCGGCGCCACACCGGGCCAATTCCTTCTCGCCGCGGATCAGATATTGGAGATTGACGGCGAGATGCTTGGCAAGCCTGCTGATCACGGCGTTGCCGCGCACCAGCTCATGCGCCTGCAGGGGAAGACGCATCATCTCCACACCGCGGCGGTGATCATGCGCGATGGCGTGCGGATCTGGCACCATCTTGGCGTCAACGAGATGGTGATGCGGCCACTTTCGGAAGCCGAGATCGAGGTTTATCTCGCCCGGCTTGGCGAAGCTGCACTCTGGAGCCCCGGAAGCTACCAGATCGAATCCATCGGCATGCATCTATTCTCTCGCATTGGTGGTTGTCACTACAGCATTCTGGGCCTGCCACTCCTGGAAATCACCGCCTTCCTCCGTGAACATGGGCTCCGCTTGACGCCGACCGATCCGCCCGCGGGTGACCGGCCATGATCATCATCGGACTGACAGGCGGGATTGCCTCCGGAAAATCCACCACGGCAACCATGTTCGGCGAGCGGGATATCCCGCTCCATGATGCCGATGCGGCGGTTCATGAACTGATGGGTCCGGGTGGTGCGGCTGTCGACAGTGTGGTGGCGGCGTTCGGATGTGACGTGCTGGCACCTGACGGGTCAATCGACCGCCAGCGGCTTGGCAGTAAGGTGTTTGCCAGCCCGGACCAGCGACAATTGCTGGAATCCATCATCCACCCGCTTGTCGCGGCGGCG
Source organism: Alphaproteobacteria bacterium (assembly GCA_009920665.1). Classification (GTDB taxonomy): domain Bacteria; phylum Pseudomonadota; class Alphaproteobacteria; order Puniceispirillales; family Puniceispirillaceae; genus UBA8309. Next base: position 10,777 of record RFZL01000017.1, read on the forward strand.
CGCGACAGCTTTCTTGCCAGCAACCACAAGGCAGGCGCTCCGCTCGTTGGTCTCGATATCCCGCTGCTGTTCGAGACCGGCGGTGAGGCGATATGTGACTTTGTCATTCTGTGCAGCGTCGATCCGGATATCCAGAAACAGCGGGCACTGTCCCGGCCCGGCATGACACCGGACAAGCTTGACGCCATCCTGCAAAGCCAGATGCCGCTGGCGACGAAACGCGCCATGGCCGATGCCGTGATCGAAACGGATCATGGTCTTGATGCGGCTCGAAGATCGCTTCAGGCCATTCTTGACGGACCGGTGCGAGAGCTTGTTGAAACCGAAACACGGGGTGGGCGCGATGCGTGAAATTGTTCTCGATACGGAAACTACGGGCATCGATCCGGTGGCCGGCCATCGCATCATCGAGATCGGTGCGCTCGAACTCCATAACCAGACACCGACGGGCGAGCGGTTTCATGTCTATATCAACCCGGAACGTGAAATCGATGCCGGTGCGGTCAATATTCATGGGCTGACGCAGGAATTCCTGTCCGACAAACCGGTCTTTGCCGATGTTGTGGGCGGATTCATGGATTTCATCGGCGCGTCACAGCTGGTGATCCACAACGCCCCGTTCGATATGGGTTTCATCAATGCCGAACTGGTCCGTCTCGGCATGGCGGCCTTGCCGATGGAGCGCGCTGTTGACACGCTGGCCATGGCACGCCGCAAATTCCCTGGCGCGCAGGCGAGCCTTGACGCGCTGTGCCGCCGTTTCGAGGTCGACAACAGCCATCGCGATCTTCATGGCGCACTTGTCGATGCCGATCTTCTGGCCACTGTCTATATCGAACTTCTTGGTGGACGGCAGCGAAACCTGTCGCTGGAGACTGAAAAAACCCGGCCCGCCGCCATTGCGGTGGCGGACACCGGCGCACCTGCTTTCACACTGAATGCTGATCCGTCGAAATTCGACCGGCCCCACGCCCCGAGTGACGATGAGCTGGCGGCGCACCGGACGCTTCTCAAGCGCATCAAGGATCCGATCTGGGACCGGTGAGACCCGCCGCTTGGGCCGACCGGTTGGCCTCGTCAATTGAAGTCGTCAGTTGACCTTATCCATCGACAAGGTCAGGCCTCGCCATCGGCCTCGCTTGCCGCCAGCGCTTCTTTCTGGCGCTCGATATTGGACTGATAGACAGCGACGAAATCAATTGGCTGGATGCTCAGCGGCATGAAACCACCATCGCGTGTCATGTCCGAAATGATGGCGCGCGCAAAGGGGAACATCAGGCGCGGCGCCTCGATCATGATCAGCGGATTGAGATCATCGCGCGATGCCCCGGGTGCCGACACGATGGCGGCATAGGTCAGTTCCGCCAGAAACAGTGCCTTGTCATCGGTTTTGGCGTTGGCGGACAGTGACAGGACCACCTCATACTGTTCGCTGTTCAACCCGCGCGCGCCGACATTGACGCCGATCTGCACATCGGGCTGTTGTGGCGGGTCGATCAGGATGTCGGGCGCATTCGGATTCTCGAAGGACAGATCCTTGATATATTGCGCATGAACGACAATCTGCCGGCCTGCAGCTTCTGCCTGCCCGTTGCCCTCACCCTGTGTCTCGGTGCTGTTCTCCGCCATGCTCTGGCCCCTTTCCTGTTCTCCGGCCCGCTGGCGCCGCCAGCCCGGGATTCATTTGAAGACGCCGCGATAGCACGCCCGGGGTCGGTGCGACTAGTCTTTCCTGTCAATCGGCTTGCGATCGGTCGGCCGTTCCTCGAAGTCGCCTTCGATGATGTCGCCCGTCTCGTCGCCCATCTTGGTACCCATCCCGGCGTCTCTTGATGGCGGGCGCCGGTTGCCTGGCCGATGGCCAAACGACATCCCGCTGGCAAACGGCATTCCTCCCCCCATCATGACACTGCGACGCGCCGAAATCCGTTTCAGGATTAGCGCGCCCATCACCGTGCGGATGCCCGGAAGAAACAGCAGCAGCCCGATGGCGTCCGTCAGATAGCCCGGGATCAGCATCAGCACCGCGCCGACCAGAATCGACATACCACCGGCAAGCGAGGCGACAGGCGCCTCGCCGCGGGCCAATTGCGCCTGTAGCGATTCGGTGATTCGCCGCCCCTGTGATCGCAGAAGCGAGATTCCGATCATCCCGGTGACGAAAATGCCGATCAGCGTCAGCAACACACCGGCAGCGCTGCCGAGTGCGACAAACACCTCGATTTCGGCCCATATCCAGAGGATGAACCCGATTAGATAGACAATTGGCACTGTTATTCCGTTCGATTCAGGAAAAAATTACCATCAGCAGCTTGCTGGATTCTCAAGGCAACATATGTATCCTATATTCCTGCATTGTAAGAGGCTTTGCAGAGAACACCAAATCATCCCGCTGGGGGATCCCGTGCCTTTCATTGATATCATCATTTTCGCCGTGATAGCCGTCCTGCTGGTGCTGCGCCTGCGCTCCGTTCTGGGGCAGCGTACCGGTTATGACAAACAGCCCTCACGCCGCGAGCAGATGGATAACGGGTCGGCCGAGGTTATTTCCATTGATTCGGGCAGGCGCTCCGATGCCGGTGACGGCCATGGGCTCGCCGCCCTGAAGAAGGCGGACCGGCAATTCTCGGAGAAACAGTTTCTCAATGGCGCCGCCGGCGCGTTCGAGATGATTCTGTCCGCCTATGCAGAGGGTGACCTTGCGAAGCTGAAGCGCCTTCTCAGCTATGATCTGTTGCAGAGCTTCACACAGTCGATCCAGCAACGTTCATCGGATGGCGAAACACTGAACATCTCGCTTGATGAGCTGCGCGACCTGCGGATCATTGATGCCAAGGTGTTCGACAATATCGCCTCAGTGACCGTTGAGTATCAAAGTACGCAGACCCGTACGCTGACCGATGGTGACGGCAATACCATCGAGGATGAGGATACAGGAACGCGTGACCTGATCGATATCTGGACCTTCGAGCGTGACCTGACGCTTGATGACCCGAACTGGAAGCTGGCCGAAACCGAAACACCCGACGGGGAGTGACGCCCCGGCCGGGTTGTCGTGACTGGGGACATGACCAAACATCGTGACAATCAGACCGATGATGATGCCACTGTCTGGAAACGTCTGACAGACGGTGTGAAGCCCTATCGTCCCGACCCGCCCGCACCTGTCCGCCCGAAAGTATCGCCGCCGGCCCCGCGCCGCGCCAGGACCGCGGTACCTGCGGCGCGATCGATCCCCGTCACATCACCGGCAAGAAACCCCGACCCGGTTGATCTTCGCGCCGGCGAACATGCAGGGATCGACAAATCGACACGCCGCCGGCTTGCCCAGGGCCAGCTGGCGATCGAATCCCGTCTCGATCTTCACGGGATGACCGCCGCACAGGCCGAACGACGCCTCTCCACCTTCATCGATTCCGCCGCCAGACTGGATCAGCGATGCGTTCTGGTGATCACTGGCAAGGGTGTTGAGGGCAACGGTGTTTTGCGCCGTCTGGTGCCGCAATGGTTGAAGGCGCCGCCGCTGGCACCGCGCGTGCTGGCAATTTCCGCGGCCCGCCCGGCTGATGGCGGTGACGGCGCGCTTTACGTTCTGCTTCGCCGCCGCCGGCAGTCACCATGACCCCGTTTGGTGAAAGAATGCGCGAACTTCGTGCCGCCCGCGGCCTGACGCAGCAGCAGCAGGCGGACCAGCTTGGCGTGTCCAAGGCCTATATATCGGCGCTGGAGACCGGTGCGCGTGGCCGTCCGTCGGCACCTTTCGTCGATCAGATATGCGCATGGCTCGGGCTGATCTGGGATGATGCCGAGGAGCTGAAGGCGCTTGCCGTGATGTCACACCCGAAGCCCGTTATAGATGCCAGCCGCTCGCACGCCGCCGCGGTCGAGCTTGCCAATCTTGTTGCCACACATATCGGTTCGCTTGATGCTGCGGCCTGTCGGCGCCTGATCACCGCGCTAGAGGATGAAGTGCAAAAACCTGGCCGGTAGCGGCAGGGTCGGCAGCGCACGGCGCCGGAACAGATGGCTTTTGTGGTCGGGTATCTTGTGTTAGGACAGCGCCAACAGTGACGGATGTCCGTCACTCCCCTTTTCACCTGCCGAGGCCGCCACGTCAGATGACACCAAGGAAACTGTCCTCACATGTGCCCCGCATTTCGGTTGAAAGCCCGTCGCGGCTCAGCAGCGTCGATATCGACGAGCTGTGCGATGCGGCCGAGGGCGCCATTCTGTCGGGCGGTGGTTTCGGTTGGCTGACGCCGCCGCCACGTTCGGTGATGGAGGATTACTGGCGCGGTGTGCAGATGATCCCGGAACGCCACCTCATCGTCGCCAGGCTTGACAAGGTCATTGCCGGATCATGCCAGATTGTCAGCCCCCCCCGCAATAACGAGGCGCAGGCCTTCATGTGTCAGTTGACAACATTCTTCGTCGCCCCCTGGGCGCGTGGCCATGGTCTGGCGCAGATGATTGTCGCCGAGGCCGAGGCGCTGGCGAAATCCAAGGGCTTCACGATGATCAGCCTTGATGTCCGCTCGACACAGGACCGCGCCATCCAGTCTTTCGAGGCCCGCGGATTTGTCCGCTATGCGGTGAACGATTATTATGCCCGCGTGGGCAATGATTATGTGCCCGGTTTCTATTACCACAAGGAGCTGAGGTGATGGCCGATCACGACCAGACAGCCTATGATGACCAGAATGTGTTCGCCAGGATCCTGCGCGGCGAAATTCCCTGTAACAAGGTTGCCGAGGACGAGCACACCCTTGCCTTTGCCGACATCAACCCGGCACGCGCCGTTCATGTGCTGGTCATACCCAAAGGCGCCTATGTCGACTGGCGGGATTTCGCCGCCAACGCCGTGGCCGAGGAACAGGCTGCCTTCACCCGCATGATTGCGCATGTCGCCGAGGTGACGGGCATTGCCGAAACCGGATTCCGCGTGATTTCGAATATCGGCGTCAATGGACATCAGGAGGTGCCGCATCTCCATATGCATGTCCTTGGTGGTGAACCGGTCGGGCGCATGGTGGATCGCGGCTAAATATCAGAAAAATCTAATAATCTTGCAGGTTTGCCGGCCACTGGCCATCATGGCTGATCCATAGGTATGGGATCGCACGCCATGCATGCAAGTATCAGGACTGTGGCCTTTCGGGGCATCGACACCATTCCGGTGGATGTTCAGGTGCATGTGGCGAACGGTCTGCCATCAATGGCGATTGTCGGGCTTGCCGACAAGGCCGTTGCCGAATCGAAGGAGCGTGTTCGTGCGGCGCTGGCGTCGATCGGTCTGGCGCTGCCGCCGAAACGGATCGCGATCAATCTGGCGCCGGCCGATGTGGTCAAGGAAGGCGCGCATTTCGATTTGCCAATCGCGCTTGGCCTGCTGGTTGCCATCGGCAGCATCCCCGGTGACGCGGTTGACGGCCATATGGTGCTTGGCGAATTGTCACTTCACGGTGCCATTGAACCTGTATCGGGCGTTCTGCCTGCTGCCATGGCGGCGGTGGCCGCCGGTCTTGACCTGATCTGTCCGGCAAGATGTGGCCCGGAGGCGGCCTGGGCAAGCGAGCTGTCGATTGTCGCCGCGCCTGATCTGATGGCGCTGCTCAATCATCTTCGCGGAGTGCAACATCTGCCACCACCAGAGGCCGAATTGCTGCCACCGGCGCATCAGGTGCCCGACCTTGCCGACCTCAAGGGCCAGGAAACGGCGCGCCGCGTTCTGGAAATTGCCGCCGCCGGTCGTCACAACCTTCTCATGATCGGGCCACCCGGCGCCGGCAAATCGATGCTGGCGGCCAGACTGCCGGGTCTGTTGCCCCCCTTGTCCGCGCGCGAGGCTCTGGATGTGACGATGCTGCATTCTATCGCTGGCCAGCTGCCGGCCGGCGGGCTGGTACAGAGCCGTCCTTTCCGGGATCCGCATCATTCTGCCTCGATGGCGGCGCTTGTCGGTGGCGGCGCGCGGGCGCGGCCGGGGGAAATTTCCCTGGCACATGGCGGGGTGCTGTTCCTGGATGAGCTGGCGGAATTCGCCAAGCCGGCCCTCGACGCGCTGCGCCAGCCGCTGGAGACTGGACAGGTCGTGGTGGCGCGGGCCAACCATCATGTCACATATCCGGCGCGATTTCAGCTGATCGCCGCGATGAATCCCTGTCGTTGTGGCTATCTTGGCGATCCGGCGCGGGCCTGTACGCGGGCACCCGATTGCGGGCGCACCTATTGCGCGCGTGTCTCGGGCCCGATGCTGGACAGGTTCGACATGGTGATCGAGGTCCCCGAGGTCAGCGGCCAGCTGCTGTTGGATCGTACCCCCGGCGAGGCCAGCCTTGACGTGGCGCGGCGGGTTGCCAGTGCGCAGGATTTCGCTATCAGGCGGGCGGCGGTGGACGGGGATTCGGATGAAATTTTCAATGTGCCGCTTCGTGATGTCAGCCCCGATGCGACATCCCTTCTCGAGGTTGCAATCGAGAAGAAATCATTGTCGGCACGCGGGTTTCATCGCGTATTGAGGGTGGCGCGGACAATCGCCGATCTGCAGCAGCAACCGGTGATTGATCGCGGGCATCTTGCCGAGGCGCTAGGCTATCGTGCCATGCCGTTGCTTGCGTGACCGGACTTCTTGCGCTCGATCGCGTCCCAGGTCATTGCGGCGATATCGATTCCGGTCAGGCGCTGGATCTCGCGGATGCCGGTTGGCGAGGTGACATTGATCTCGGTCAGATAGTCACCAATCACGTCGATGCCGACAAACAACAGGCCGCGCCGGCGAAGTTCCGGGCCGATCATGGCGCAGATCTCCCGGTCGCGTGCGGTCAGCCCGGCGGCTTCGGCGGTGCCACCAACATGCAGATTTGAGCGCGCCTCGCCGGCCGACGGCACGCGATTGACTGCGCCGACGGGCTCGCCATCCACCAGGATGACCCGCTTGTCGCCCTGTCGGACCTCGGGCAGGTAGCGCTGGACCATTACCGGCTCGCGGGACACGGCAAGGAACATTTCCAGAAGCGCGTTCAGATTCTGGTCATCGGGGGTGAGACGGAATACGCCGGCACCGCCATTGCCGAAAAGCGGTTTGACGATGATGTCGCGATGCCGCTCCCGAAAGGATTTAATGGCCCCGGTATCGCGGGAAATCAGTGTTGGTGGCATCAGTTCGGTAAACATCGTCACCAGAAGTTTCTCGGGTGCGTTGCGTACCTCGGCCGGATTGTTCACCACCATGGTCGATGGTGGCAGCATCTCAAGAAGATGCGTCAGCGTGATATAGGCCATGTCGAAGGGCGGGTCCTGACGCATCAGGATCACATCGAAACCGTCGAGATTGCGACGTTCCGGGGTGCCGGCGGTGAAATGGTCGCCGGCCCTGTCACGAAGTGTGAGGCTCTGTCCAACCGCCTCGACCCGTCCTTCGTTCAGCGACAGACTGTCCGGTGTATAGTACCAGAGGGAATGTCCGCGCCGCTGCGCCTCAAGCGCCAGGGCAAAAGACGTGTCACCGGCAATGTCGATGGCGCCGATAGGGTCCATCTGGAGAGCAATGGAGAGCGGCATCGCCGGCTCCTAGTCGCGAAGATCGCTGCGAAGTGAAATGTAATTGACCACCTGCTGCGCGAAGCGAAGCTCCCGCGCATGGCTGACAACGCGGTTCATTTCCTCGGCATCGGCGGCGACACCGGAGAGATACACCGTGCCATTCACAACATCGATGTTGAAATTCAGCGACGAGACGTCGGGATCGGCGATCAGCTTGCCGCGAAGCTGGGCACTGGCGGCGAGATCCTTGGCCACATCCTTGAGCGAGCTGCGGTCAACGACCTGAAGCTCGTTCACCACCTCGCGGACGCCGCGCACCTCCCAGGCAAGCTTGGTGGAGAGTATCTTTTCCTCCGGCGTTTTCACCTTGCCGGTCATCAGCACCGCGGCGTCATTCACCGACACATCAACATCGACAAACAGGCTGGCGTCATTCTGGATGAATTTGTCATTCAGCTTGGTCACGATCAGATTATCCGATACCGAGGTCGACAGGCCCTTGTCGGTCGACGAGGCGGCAACCGCCGCCGTGCCGGCACCGATCACCGCCGGCGCGCAACTCGATGTGACAAGGCCGGCAAGGGCAATCATGGCGATTGGCAGGGCGAGCCCTGGGCGAAGACGGGGGGCGGCGCTGGAAATCCCGCCTGGCGTTGCTGCTGACATTCTGGGCTGTTCCCTGATTTATGAGTGACTTTGCCTGTAGATGACGTTGGTTGTGACTAACACCATGCGGTCAATGTGCCGCCTGCTGAATCGACGGTCAAGAGGTGGTGCCGCAAGGTTCTTGACCGTGAGTCCTTCTCCACGAGGCCTTTCCTCGCAACACCCTTCATTGCGGAACCTTTCACCCATCGCACCGCCATGCATCCTTCAAATGACGAATTGGCAAGACACTGCCACGTAAAGGTGGCGAAATCTGGACAAGATCGAATCGCCATTCGACATTGTTGGACAAATGCCGGCGTGAGGCGAATTCCTGCGCGGCGCGGCAGATCCGGCGCCGTTGCTGCGGTGAGGGAATGCCGGTTACATCGGGCTGCCGCCGAAATTTCACTTCACAGAAAATGATCACCCGGTGGCGGTATGCCACGATATCGATCTCGCCATTCCGGCCACGCCACCGGCGGGCCAGAATACGGTGCCCGGTCAGCCGCAGCCAGATCATCGCCAAAGTCTCGGCGCCCCGCCCCTGACGCTCGGACTGGCGGCGGTCACGCATTCCGGTCCGGCGCTGCGTCTGTGTCGGCGTTCAATTCCAGGGCCAGCCGATAGACCCGGTTGCGCGGCAGGCCGGTCGTCTCGACCACCGATTTCACCGCGTCACGAAGCCGCTGTCCGTCAAGCTCGGCGCGAAGCATGGCTGTTAACTGGGCATCGTCAAACGCTGGTTCATCATCCGATTTTCCCGCCACCAGCACCACGATCTCGCCCTTCAGGCGCGACATGCCGGCGATTTGTGATGTTAGCTCGGCAAGATCGCCACGCAGTACCTCCTCATGCATTTTGGTCAGTTCGCGCGCCACGACGGCCTGCCGCGGGCCCATGATGTCCGCCATGTCTGAAAGGCTCTGTGCCAGCCGCGCCGGCGTTTCGAACCAGATTGTTGTCGCCGCAAGATCGCACAATTCGGTGATCTGGCTTCGCCGCGCCCCGCCGCCGCTGGCAAGAAAGCCGGCAAACATGAAGCGATCGCTTGGCAGTCCGGAGACAGCCAGCGCCGCGAGCACGGCGCTGGCACCCGGAACGGCCTGAACCGGGATGCCCTGTTCGCGGCAGGCGGCGACAAGCTTGTACCCGGGATCGGAGACCAGCGGCGTGCCGGCATCGCTGACAAGCGCGACAGATTTTCCCTGTTCAAGCTGCGCGATGATCCAGGGCCGCATCTCTGCCCCATTATGGTCATGATAGGGCACCATCCTTGCCATGCTGCTGGTGCCTGTCAGCCGCAACAGCTTGCGGGTCACCCGCGTGTCCTCGCAGGCGATCACCTCGACCGCCGCCAGCGTTTCGGCGGCGCGGCGCGAGAAATCACCGAGATTTCCGATCGGGGTTGCGACAAGTATGAGAGTGCCGGCGGCGGTCATGTCATTTCCGTCATGGCGAGCGTGCGGGTCAGAAGATATAGCCGATTAATGACTTGCGCGCAAAAACAGGTCATCATGATGTACAGGCCGAAGGGAGAGGGTGGATGACAAGGTTGTGGCAGCTCGGTGTGGCGTTGGTCCTGGTGACGGGTCTGGCGGGATGCGGCGTGGCTGTGGATCAGCGCACGCTTCAGACGACAGCCGCCCCGTCCCAGGCAAGCCGCGCCGACACGGCCATCACCCCAACTCCCGAAGCAGCACCCGAACAGGTTTCCGACGCGCCATCCGCAACGGTCACGACAGACCGGACACTTGTGCAGACCCCGGCAAGCGCTGAAATCCAGACAGATTTTGCGGCAGATACTGCCCCAGATATTGCTACAGATATCGCTACAGATGACGGCGAGGTGGACATAGCTGCCGATGAAGATGTCGAGATTGCCAGTCTTGCCCCGTCGGCGGCGGCAAGCATCGATGATCTTCTGAAATCTGAAGAACCGGCTGAAGCGCAACCCCCGCAGGTGACAACGCCGCCGCCGCCGGAGGATGCAGCAAAAGATCAGGCTGATGGTGACGGTGATCTGGATGTCAGTTCCGCCCCCGGCACGACCTTATTGCCCGCCGGTGACGCGGTCCGGGAGAATGATGGCGAAAGGGATGAAGGCCAGAAAGGTGATGGCCAGAAAGGTGATGGCCAGACAGATGATGCCGGTATAGCAGGGGATGTGGTGGGGAATATCATCTGGAATCTCGAAGCTGCCAATCGCGCACAGCCGCCGCCACCGCCGGAGCCACAGATTCCGGTCGGCCCTGATCCGTCACTGGCAAGTGACGCGCTGGAGGCCGCCTTCGCGCAGATCGCCAGACGCGGACATTCATTGCCGGATGATGTGTTCGTGCTGCCACCAAAGGTGGCGGGCACGACCCGTATCGCGCTGTTGATCCCGGTCAGCGGCCCCCATGCCGCGCTTGGTGCCGAGCTGCAGAAAGGTGCTGAACTGGCCCTTTTCTCAGTGCGCAATCCAAAGGTCGAACTTCTTGTTTTTGATACGCATGGTGACGGGCCAGACGTTGCCGCCAGCCAGGCGGTGGTCGCCGGGGCGGATATTGTTGTCGGGCCGCTCTTCTCGGACGCTGTTGTCAGCGCCCGCAAGATTGTCAGGCAGGCCAATATTCCGATGCTGGCGCTGTCGAACAACCTGAAGATAGCCGACAGTGGCAGCTGGCTTCTTGGCTATGTGCCGGAACAGCAGGTCGATGTTATCCTTGGCCACGCATTGACAGCGGGCGGCAACAGGGTCGGGATTATCGCCGAGGACGCCCCGTTCGGTCAGACACTGGCCCGGCATGCGGTGGACAGGCTGGCGCAGTTCGGACTCCGCCCGGTGGACTCGCTGACGCTGACAAGCAGCATGCTGGCAGACGAGGATCAGCTGAGATCGGCGATCCGGACCTTCACCGGCTATCAGCCGCCGGCCGCCGATGAAACGGCACCGGCCTTTGCAGACTTGCCGCCGGCACGGTTTGACGCCCTGCTGTTTGCCGGAAGCGCCGATTTCGCACTACGCACCGCGCCCGTCCTTGCCTATTACGATGCCGACCCGGAACGGGTTCTCTATCTTGGCAACGCGCAATGGAACCAACAGCGGATTCTGACCGAACCGTCGCTTCAGGGCGGTGTGTTCGTCTCGCGGCCAACCGGCCGTGATGACGCCTTCAACAGGCTCTGGTCCGACATCTGGAGGTCACGGCCGGGGGTGTTGGCACGGCTCAGTTTTGATGCCATGGCGATGGCAACGGTGCTGACCGGCCAGCAACGCCAGCTCTGGCAGGCCGCGCTGGAATCGGAATCCGGTTTCAGCGGGTTCAGCGGCGCCTACCGGTTGCTTCCCGGCGGCGGAAATCAACGCGCCTTCGAGCTTCGCCGGATCGAGAATGGCGTGTCAGCCATGTTGCAGCCGGCTCCGGATAAAATTTAGGGGGCAGGATCTAGGCGGGCATGAGATCGGCCAGAATGCCATCAAGAAGCAACCGCCCGGCGGGGGTTGCCCGAAGTTGCCCGTCGCTATTCTCCAGCATTCCGGACTCCACAAGCCGGTTCAGCGCGGTCTCGTCAAGCCATGAGGCGCGGCTTCCGAACCGGGCCTCCATGGCCGGCATCGACACCCCCTCGGCAAGACGCAACCCCATCATCAGCCATTCGGCGACGCTGTCCGCGCGTCCATCCTCGGTAATGATGTCGATGGCATGGCCGGACTCTCCGACCGCTTCCAGCCAGGCTGCCGGGCTGCGGCGCGTGGCAAGGCCCAGCCTGCCATCAGGCAGAGTGAGGCGCCCATGCGCACCGGGCCCGACGCCGAGCCAGTCCTGCGCCCGCCAATAGACCAGATTGTGACGGCAGGCCTCGCCGGCGGCAGCATGATTGGAAATCTCATAGGCGGGAAGCCCGGCGTCGGTCATGACGTCGTTGGTCATCTCATACATCTCGGCTGCCTGATCGTCCGGCGGGATCAGTGTCTCGCCGCGACGTGTGCGGGTGTGAAAGACGGTCCCCTGCTCGATGGTCAGCTGGTATAGCGACATATGCGTCAGGCCAAGATCGAGCGCTTCGCGCAGCTCATTTACCCAGCCGGCAGCTGTCTGGCCGCGCTGTGCATAGATCAGATCGATCGAGACGCGCGCGAAATGCTGCCGCGCTGCCGAGATGGCATTACGGGCCTCATCGGCCGAGTGTTCGCGCCCGAGAAAGGCAAGCCCTTCGTCACGAAGCGACTGTACACCAAGCGAGATCCGGTTCACCCCGGCGGCGTGAAACCCCTCGAACATGGCAGCTTCACTGGAAGTCGGATTCGCCTCGGCGGTGATTTCCACATCATCGGACAGTCCGAAAAGCCGCTCAGCTTCGGCGACAATACCGGCGACCAGAGATGGCGGCATCAGGCTTGGTGTGCCGCCGCCGAAAAATATCGAGACAAGCTTGCGTCCGGCGCCGTAATGCGCCGCCATATGCGCCATCTCGCGGTGATAGGCGGCGGCAAAGCGCGCATGATCGATATCCTGCGCGACGTGGGAGTTGAAATCGCAATAGGGGCATTTGGCGCGACAGAACGGCCAGTGGATGTAGAGCGCCAGCGGAGTTTTGCTGCTGCTGCTCATGCAAAGCAGGCATCGACCAGCCCGGCAAAGGCGCGCGCCCGGTGCCCCATGGCCAGCTTGGTCTGCGGCTCCATCTCGCCAAAGGTGATGTCATGCCCCTCGGCAACGAAAATCGGATCATATCCGAATCCGCGGTCGCCGCGCGGCGGCCAGACAAGCTGCCCGTCGATCCGTCCCTCAAATCCTTCCTCATGGCCATCGGGCCAGCACAGCACAAGCGCGCAGATGAAATGTGCCCGCCGATCGGTGCCACCGGTGGCGGCAAGCGAGCTTTCCACTTTCTGCATTGCCAGAATGAAATCCTTGTCCGGTCCGGCCCACCGCGCCGAATAGATTCCCGGGGCACCATTCAGCGCCGGCACCACGAGGCCCGAATCATCGGCAAGTGCCGGCTTGCCAGTCGCCGCCGCGGTGGCCCGCGCCTTCAGCGCCGCGTTGCCTAGAAAGCTGTCCTCGGTTTCCTCCGGCTCGGGAAGATCATAGGTCCTTGCCGAGGTGACAAGGAACGGCCGGCCGGAGAAAAGCGCCGTGATCTCACGCAATTTGCCGTCATTGTGCGAAGCAATGACCAGCTCGTCCTCGGTGAACATCCGTGCCATGGGTCAGCCTGTCGTTACCGGTCCCGTCGATCAGAACGCGCCGCGCACGGCGGCGGCCTGCAGCGTGAAAAGCTGCTGGCATCCGGCTTCTGCCAGATCGAGGATCCGGTTCAACTCGTCGCGGCTGAAGGGTCGTTCCTCACCTGTCGCCTGGATTTCGACTAGCCCGCCATCGGCGCTGAGAACAAAATTCGCATCAACCTCGGCGGCGCTGTCCTCGCCATAATCAAGATCGGCGATCGGCTGGCCCTGCCAGACGCCGCAGGAAATGGCGGCGACGTGGTCGGTCATCGGCTGTCGCGTGATCGCGCCAGACAGCAGCATTTTCTCGCAGGCGATCCGCAACGCCACCCAGGCACCGGTGATGGCCGCGGTTCGCGTGCCGCCATCCGCCTGGATCACGTCGCAATCCAGCTTGATCTGATGTTCGCCAAGCGCCTCCAGATCGGTGACGGAGCGCAATGCCCGCCCGATCAGACGCTGGATTTCAAGGGTCCGCCCACCCTGCTTGCCGCGCGCCGCCTCGCGGTCGGTGCGGCTGTGTGTTGCGCGGGGCAGCATGCCGTATTCGGCCGTCACCCACCCGCGCCCGGTGTTGCGCAGGAAATGTGGAACGCGATCCTCGACCGAGGCTGTGCACAACACATGCGTGTTGCCGAATTTTGCCAGGCAGGAGCCCTCGGCATGCAGAGAAACGCCAGCTTCAAGCGTCACGGAGCGGAGATCGGCGGCCGTGCGGCCAGAGGAACGATTCATGGAACCCTCACAAAGATGTATCGGTCCGGCCCTGCCCCGGATGCATCTATGCATCTGTTGCCACATTGCCATATTGCCGCGGCGAGGCAGGGGACGGGCAGACCGGCATTGACCCGTTATCAGGCGTTACCCTAAGCTGGAACGATGAATGACGCCACCCTTCTTGGCCTGAAACCAAGGGCGATTGAAATTTTCAATGCGCTCGTTGCCGCCTATCTCGAATCCGGCCAGCCGATCGGTTCGAAGACGCTGGCACAGCGGCTGCGTCTTGATCTGTCGCCGGCGTCGATCCGCAGCAACATGAGCGACCTCGAGGCGGCGGGGCTTTTATTCTCTCCGCATATCTCGGCCGGGCGCGTGCCGACCGAAACCGGTCTGCGGATGTTTGTCGACGGGTTGATGGAATACAGCTCCGATCTGACGGATGAGGACCGGATGTCGATCGATGGCGAATGCGCGATGCGCGGTATCTCTGTCGATGATCTTCTGGAAAAGACGACGCGCACCCTGTCCGGCCTGTCACGCTGTGCCAGCCTTGTGCTGTCCTCGAAAAGCAATGCCGAACTGCAGCATTTCGAATTCGTGCCGCTTGGCGAGAATCGGGCCCTGGCGGTACTGGTGCGGATGGATGGCCGTGTTGAGAACCGCCTGATCGATCTGCCTGCCGGTGTGCCGCAATCGGCGATGATACGGGCCAGCAACTATATGAATGCGCGGCTGTCGGGGCGTGATCTCCTGGCTGCCACCGGGCTGATCCGGTCCGAGATCGCCGCGCACCGCGCCGAACTCGACGAAATGTCACGCCAGCTTGTCGAGGCCGGTGTTGGGCTGTGGACCGGGGGCGAGGCAGCAGAGGATGCCGTGCTGGTGATGCGGGGCCAGGCCAATCTTCTTGAGGATCTCGAGGCTGGTGATGATCTCGATACGATCAGGCAGCTGTTCTCCGAGCTCGAGGCGCGGGAAAACGCGCTGCGCCTTCTGGAGGCGACAAGCGGCGGCGACGGGGTGAAGATCTTCATCGGCGCCGAGCACCGGATGTTTGTCAATACCGGCTGCTCGCTGGTCATCGCGCCCTATCACAATGCTGACAGGAATGTCATTGGCGCCATCGGCGTTCTGGGGCCGCGTCACATGAACTATGCCAGGATCATCCCGATGGTCGATTATACCAGCCGTGCCATCGCCGCCGTCCTCAGTTGATGTCCTGAAGATGACCGATTGATTCGGCCAGCCTCTGCTGCAGCGCCGTCAGCCAGCCATGTCCGGCAATGTTGTGGAGCGCGATATAGCCTTGATGATGGCCCCATAGCACCACGCCTCCGATGGCAATTCCGGTACCCAGGATAATGATCGGCCAGTCCGGACGCGCCGCATCGCCGGTTCCATGATAAGGAAAACTGACAGAGCAACAGGGACAGCTCAGGCGTAGCGGCGTGGCGGGTGATATGCGCCTGTTCCGCAGCCGTCCCGGTACCCGCAACTCCGCGTTGCAGACATGACAGACAATGAAGTGGTGGCTTTGCCGCGCCGAGACCGATCTGTCGAGGGGGTGCCGGATTTCATGCGCAGGCCTGAAATCATCATGCGGGCCTAGCCGCTGAACGGTGAAGACATGGCGGCAATGATGACATCGCACCGGCATGTCGTAATAGCGTCGCAGGCTGTCAGGCACCGTGAGGGTTTTCTGGCAATGCGGGCATGTCAGCTGCATTGGTGATCGCGACCCGTTGACTGGACGGCGGGATGTGCCGTCCGCTCCTTTGTGCCGCGACAGTGACTAAAAAATCGTTAGCAAAGTGAAAAAATAAGCCCGGTCGGTCAGGTGTCCGATCAATCTTCGGATTCCGGGGCCGCGGGGGATGTCTTCGCGCGGGTGGCACTTTTTTTCCTTGCCATCTTCTTCGCCGTCCTTTTCTTGGCTGTATCACCGGCAGCGGCTTTCTTCGCGCGGGTCTTCGGCTGCGCCGCGGGAAGCTCCTGCAATGCCTCGGCAATCGCCGCCTTGATCATCGGGCGCAGATCAGCCGCCACCACCGCCTGCAACTCGCTTCGCATCGCGGCGACAAGCTCGGCCTTCACTGAGGCGAGATCGACCGGTTCGGGCGCATCCACGGATTTCACAACAGCGGCGGCGATCTCCTGCATCGCGGCCTCCATATCCGGGTCATCATGGCCGTCGGCACTGCCGGTAGCATTGGCGGCGATGTTCCCGGATTTTCCGTTCCCGGATTTGTTGCCCGCCGGGGCATCATTACCGGCGGTGGCATCATCCGTGTCGGGCTTGTTGTCAAGGCCATCCAGGGCTTTTTCGTCTTCCCAAGCCTGCCGTACCAGTTTCTGGATGTCGGCAACATCAAGATCGGCCACCCTGTCACTGCTGGCATCACTTTTGGCCGGTGCCGGCGGTTCGTTCGGAAGCGTCGGTGCGGACGTATTGGCCTGCCTGTCGGCATTGATGCCAGCATTGATTTTGGTGTTGATATCGTCCCCGATATCGTCGCTGTCGGGCGCTGCCGGGGTGTCTGTTAACTGGGGGGTGTCAATGGCCGGCCAGGTCTCTCCGGTATCGAAATGAACGCCCCAGCTGCCACCTGAACTGGCCGCCGCAGGATCATCCGCGGGGCCGGTCATGTCCGCGGATGGCGGCGGCGCATCACGGGGTGATGTCCGGTCCGGCATTTCACGTTCGGCAAGGTCAAGCAAATCATCGAACCGGCGGACGATCGATGGACGTCCTTCACTCGCGGGGATCCCGAAATCCATCTCGTCCGACGTAACGGCTTCGGATTCGATCACGGCAAACATCGCCCGGCCCTCGGTGGCGGATTTCTGCGACTGCTCATAGAGCGCCATGATCGATTGTCTGACGGTTGCCATCGGCCTCTGTCCTGTCTGCGTGGCGGCTGTCCGGGCCGCCTGCCATCATGCCAAGTCTTGCATAATCAACGTCTGCGGACAACATGACCGGCCTTGCAAGGTCCGGCCCGTTCGGGTGTCGCCGCGCGGTATCCATCACGCAACTTCCATGCCGTTTGCGAAGATTCCGGTGCCCTTGCCCTTGGCTGACATCACAAATGGACCTAAATAACGCTACGCAAAGGACGAAATGTCTGGCAGGTGCCGACTGAAATGAAGGATGGATGATGGCTGGAAACAAAAAGGATGTGGCGGCGGATACCGCTCCCGACGAGGATGTGCATATGGACGCCGGGGGTGACGAGGCCGCGCAGGCAACAACCGAGGCCGCGGCGGCGGGCGAATCGGTGTCCTGGGACGCTGGGTCGCTGCCTGATGCCGGTGACGCAGCCAAGAGCAACGACATTGTCAATGATGATGCTTTCGAAGCGCTGATTGCCGAGCGTGATTCGCTGAAGGACCAGCTTCTTCGCGCGCTTGCCGATGTCGAGAATATGCGTCGCCGCACCGAGCGCGAGGTGGAGACAGCCCGTAAATACAGCCATACCGGGTTTGCCCGCGACCTGGTCGGAGCGATCGACAATCTGGCGCGCGCCATCGATGCCGCACCGGCCGCCGATGATGAATCGATCGGGGAGTCCGTGAACGCGCTGATTACCGGTCTCGAGATGAGCTGGACCGAAATCCAGTCCACGATGGAGCGGCACGGGATCAGGCGGATCAGCCCGCTTGGCGAGAAGTTCGACTATAATTTCCACCAGGCGATGTTCGAGATGCCACATCCCGACCAGCCGCCGGGAACCGTGGTCGAGGTGGTGCAGCATGGATATGTGCTTCATGACAGGCTGCTGCGTCCGGCGATGGTGGGTGTCGCCAAGGCGGCAGACCCGGCACCCGACGCAGAAACGCCGGCTGAGGATGCCAGCTGAGGATAATGGCCAAGGATGCCGGGCAGGAATGCCGGGCGGGAATGCCGGGCGGGAATGCCGGGCGGGAATGGTTGAGTGACCGCACTTGTAACCGGAACAGCGCGTCCTATATGGACGGTGTAATTCAACAGCAAGAGCATGACCTGCCAGCGCGGTGCCAAGGGCGCTACAGGGCCAAATGCCAGAACGTCACCAGGGTGTCAGTCTAGAGGAAACTGGTGGACCAGAAAGGAGCTCGTCATGGGGAAAGTTATTGGAATCGACCTTGGAACGACAAATTCATGCGTCGCCGTCATGGATGGCAAGGACGCCCGGGTAATTGAAAACGCCGAAGGCGCCCGCACCACCCCGTCGATGGTGGCCTTCGCCGATGACGGTGAACGTCTTGTCGGTCAGGCCGCGAAACGTCAGGCGGTAACCAACCCGGAAAAGACCCTGTTCGCGATCAAGCGTCTGATCGGGCGCCGCCATGATGATGCGGCAACGAAAAAATTCGCCGAGCTTGTGCCCTATGAAATCACCAACGCGAAGAATGGTGACGCCTGGGTCAAGGTCGATGGTGAGGAATATTCGCCGAGCCAGATTTCCGGCTTCACGCTTCGCAAGCTGAAGGAAGATGCCGAGGCCTATCTTGGCGAAAGCGTGACCGAAGCCGTGATCACCGTGCCGGCCTATTTCAATGACTCACAGCGCCAGGCCACCAAGGATGCCGGCAAGATTGCCGGTCTTGAGGTCCTGCGGATCATTAACGAGCCAACAGCGGCGGCGCTTGCCTATGGTCTCGACCGGCGCGAATCCGGCCTGATTGTCGTATATGACCTTGGCGGCGGCACCTTTGATGTGTCGATCCTCGAGGTTGGCGACGGCGTGTTCGAGGTGAAGTCGACAAATGGCGACACCTTCCTTGGCGGTGAGGATTTCGACCACCAGATCATCCAGTATCTGGCCGATGAATTCAAATCGAGCGAGGGTATCGATCTGCGCAAGGACAAGCTGGCCCTGCAGCGTCTGAAGGAAGCTGCCGAGAAGGCAAAGATCGAGCTGTCCTCGGCGGTGCAGACGGATGTCAATCTGCCCTTTATCACCGCCGATGCGACCGGCCCCAAGCACCTTAATGTCAAGCTGACCCGCGCCAAGCTGGAACAGCTTGTCGAAACGCTGGTGCAGCGCACGATCAAGCCGTGCCAGGCCGCGCTGAAGGATGCCGGCGTGAAGCCGGGCGAGATCGACGAGGTCATTCTTGTCGGTGGCATGACCCGCATGCCGAAGATCATCGAGACGGTGAAGGATTTCTTTGGCGCCGAGCCACACCGGGGCGTGAACCCGGATGAGGTTGTGGCGTCCGGTGCTGCCATTCAGGCCGGTGTCCTGACCGGCGATGTGAAGGATGTC
The DNA here is from genome assembly GCA_009920665.1 of Alphaproteobacteria bacterium. GTDB lineage: Bacteria > Pseudomonadota > Alphaproteobacteria > Puniceispirillales > Puniceispirillaceae > UBA8309. Next base: position 30,154 of record RFZL01000017.1, read on the forward strand.
CTGCTTCTCGACGTCACCCCGCTGTCGCTGGGTATCGAGACGCTTGGCGGTGTCTTCACTCGCCTGATCGACCGCAACACGACCATCCCGACGAAGAAGAGCCAGGTGTTCTCGACCGCCGATGACAATCAGTCGGCGGTGACCATTTCGGTCTATCAGGGTGAGCGCGAGATGGCGACCGACAACAAACATCTCGGCCAGTTCAATCTGGAAGGCATCGCGCCGGCGCCGCGCGGGGTACCGCAAATCGAGGTGACCTTCGACATCGATGCCAACGGCATTGTCAAGGTCAGTGCCAAGGACAAGGCAACCGGCAAGGAGCAGGAGATCCGTATTCAGGCCTCCGGCGGTCTTGATGACAGCGAGATCGATCGCATGGTCAGCGAGGCCGAGGCCAACGCCGAGGAAGACAAGAAACGCCGTGACGCGGTTGAGAAACGCAATCAGGGCGAGGCGCTTGTCCATGGCGCCGAGAAGGCCATCACCGATCTTGGTGACAAGGCCGACCCGGCGGCAAAGGCCGAGGTCGAGGCGGGAATCGCCGCGCTGAAGGAAGCCCTTGAGGGCGACGATATCGAGGCCATCTCTGCGAAATCGGCTGAATTGTCGCAATCGATGATGAAGATGGGCGAGGCTGCCTATCAGGCCGAACAGCCTGCGGGTGATGCCGAGGGCGGCAATGCCGGCGATGAGGAAACCGTCGTCGATGCAGAGTTCGAGGAAGTCGATGGCGACGATGCTGCCGGCGACAGGAAATAACCTTTCAAACCATGACGCGGGCGGACGGTGACAGCACTGTCCCCCGCCCTGTTCCAATGGTCAGTCTGGTGGCGAAGTCATGAGCAAGCGTGATTATTATGATGTTCTCGGCGTGTCCAGGGACGCCGACGAATCCGCGCTCAAATCCGCCTATCGCAAACTGGCGATGAAGAACCATCCCGACCGGAACCCTGATGACGAGGAAGCCGCGGAGCGGTTCCGCGAGGCCACCGAAGCCTATGAAGTTCTGAAGGATTCGCAAAAGCGTGCCGCCTATGACCGCATGGGGCATGCCGCCTTTGACAATGCTGCTGGCGGTGGTTTCGGTGGCGGTTTCGGCGGTGGCGGCTTTGCCGACATCTTTGACCAGATGTTTTCCGAATTCTCACGTGGTGCCGGTGGGGCGCAGCCCGACCATGGTGGCAACGACCTTCGCCATGATCTGAACATCTCGCTCGAGGAGGCCTTCTCCGGCGTTCAGCGTGACATAAATGTGACCGTGCCGGTCGGCTGTGACGAATGCAGTGGTAGCGGGTCGGCCGCCGGCGCACAGCCGCGCAATTGTGGTACCTGTGGTGGCAGCGGCCGGGTGCGGGCACAGCAGGGCTTCTTTGCTGTCGAGCGCACCTGTCACAGCTGTCAGGGTATGGGGCAGGTCATCACCGACCCCTGCGGTACCTGCGGCGGTGAAGGCCGGGTGCGGCAGAGCAAGATGCTGTCGGTTTCGGTACCGGCAGGTGTTGACAGTGGCAACCGCATCCGCCTGTCAGGCAAGGGCGAGGCCGGGTTCCGCGGCGGTCCACCGGGCGATCTCTATATCTTCATTTCGGTTGACCCGCATCCCATTCTGGTCCGTGACGGGGCGGATATCCTGACCCGCATCCCGGTACCGATGGCAACCGCCGCGCTTGGCGGCAGTATCGATGTGCCGACGGTCGAGGGCCGGATGGCACGGCTGACCATCGAATCGGGGACACAGTCCGGGCGCCGCTTCCGCATGCGTGGCAAGGGCATGCCGGTATTGCGTCGCAACACGCGTGGCGACCAGATTGTCGAGGTGCAGGTCGAAACGCCTACCAACCTGACGAAGAAACAGAAGGACCTGCTGAAGCAGTTCGGTGAGGCGGGCGGCACCAGCCCGGAAACCGACAGTTTTTTGAAGCGGGCGCGCCGGATCTGGGCTGACGACAGCTAGGGTCCGCACCGATTTCATCTTGCCCTGCCGGCGCGGGCTTTATAGTCTCGCCGCATTCGGCGAGGAGGGCCGCACCAATGACATCCCCCATGATCAAGATCGGCATTCCGGGCGCCGCCGGGCGGATGGGCCGCATGCTGATCCGCGAGATTGCCGCCGCGCCCGACCTTGAACTGGTTGCGGCGACGGACCGCTCCGAATCCGAAGCGCTTGGCCAGGACAGTGGGCTGCTTGCCGGCACGGGCACGAATGGTGTGCTGATCTCGGACAATCCTGAAACCCTCGCCGGCGCCGATGTGCTGATCGATTTCACCAGCCCGGCAGCAAGCATCGCCCATGCCGGCATCGCGGCAGGCCAGGGCTGTGCCATGGTGGTTGGCACCACCGGCCTGTCGGGTGATGACGAGGCTGCGCTGGCGGCGGCGGCACAATCCGTGCCGCTCGTCTATTGTGCCAATACTTCGGTTGGCGTCACGCTGCTGGCAAAGCTTGTCGAACAGGTGGCGGCGCAGCTTGTCGAGGGATGGGACATCGAAATTCTGGAAGCGCACCATCATCACAAGGTCGATGCCCCGTCCGGTACCGCGCTGGCGCTTGGCGAGGCGGCGGCACGTGGACGCGGGGTCAGGCTCGATAATGTCTCCGACATGGTCCGCCAGGGCCAGACAGGCGCACGAAGGGACGGTGATATCGGGTTCGCGGTGCTGCGCGGCGGTGATGTCACCGGGGAACATTCGGTGATATTCTTTGGCGATTCCGAACGCGTTGAAATCTCGCACAAGGCGACCGACCGCGCCATTTTTGCCCGGGGTGCGCTGCGCGCTGCACGCTTTGCCGCCAGCGCAAAAGCCGGCTTCTATGACATGAATGACGTTCTGTCCGGCTAGTCCCCGGCCATCGTCTCCACCCAGTGACGACGGCATAGCGAGATATAGCGCTCATTGCCGCCGATCTCGACCTGCGCACCCTCACGGATCACCCGGCCTTCATCATCCTGCCTGACAACCATCGTCGCCTTGCGCCCGCAATGGCAGATGGTGCGGATTTCCCGCAGCACATCGGCAATGGCAAGCAGGCGCGCGCTGCCGGGAAACATGTTGCCCTGAAAATCCGTGCGGAGGCCGTAGCACATCACCGGAATGCCCATCTCGTCTGCGATGCCGGCCAACTGCCAGACCTGTGCGTCGGTCAGGAATTGCGCTTCGTCGACCATCACACAGGCAAGCGGTGCGCTGGCGTTCTCGGCCGCGACAAGCGCCGTCATGTCGGTGCTGCCATCGAACACGAAGGCGGTCGATTCCAACCCGATCCGGGACCCGATCTTGCCCTCGCCGACCCGGTCGTCAAGCCGCGCGGTCAGCAACAGCGTGCTCATCCCGCGCTCGCGATAATTGTGTGATGCCTGCAGCAGGATGGTGGATTTGCCAGCATTCATCGCGGCGTAGGAAAAATACAGCTTGGCCATCGGAACCCTCTTGGAATGGCCCGTCATACTGCCGCCGGGCGCGGCTTTTGTGAATGGAAAAAGCGCCGCGTTATGGGTAATGTCATCCGATATCATCTGAAGGAGCACAGCATTATGAACGCGTCGCAGATACCCGGTTTGACGGTGATGGATCACCCGCTCGTCGATCACAAGCTTTCAATTCTCCGTGATCATGAGAGCCCGCCACATCGCTTCCGGCAGACGCTTCATGAACTGTCCTGGCTTCTGGCCTATCCGGCCTTTGCGGCGCTGAAGACCGAAAGCGTGGACATACAAACACCGCTTGAGGTGACAAGCTGTCAGGCGATGCAACCCCCCTATCCCTGTCTTGTCTCGATCCTGCGTGCCGGCAATGGGCTTATCGACGGTTTCAGTCAGGTTTGCCCCGAGGCCAGTGTCGGGCATCTCGGCCTGTATCGGGATCACGACACGATGGCGCCGATCTCCTATTACAACAGCCTGCCAACGGATATCGTTCAGCGGCAGGTCATTCTTGGCGATCCGATGCTGGCCACCGGCGGCAGCGCTGTTATGGCGCTGGACACGCTTCGTGATATCGGCGTCACGGACATCGTCTTTTCATGCCTTGTGGCGGCGCCGGAAGGCGTGAGGGCGCTTCATGATGCGCATCCCGATGTGCCCATCGTCACTGCGGCGCTTGACCGCGAGCTGAATGAATCCTGCTATATCCTGCCGGGCCTCGGCGATGCCGGCGACAGGATCTACGGCACCGGCTGATCCGCAGGAAGGCATGTCACGTCAGCCGGGTGACGCTAGTCAGCCAGATTCTCCGGCCCGAAGCTTTCCGGCAGCAGCTCGTCAAGGGTGAAACGCCGCTGCAAGCCGTCCGCGGCGCCGACAAGAACGGGCGTTTCCCCGGCACCGAACTCGCGAATGCGCTGGCGGCAGGCACCGCAAGGTGTGCACAGAAGATCGCCGTCACCGCCAGCCACGGCAATCATCGTGATCCGCTTGCCACCTGCCATCACCATCGCGGCGATGGCGCTTGCCTCGGCACAATTGCCGACCGGATAGGCGGCATTCTCGATATTCGCCCCGACATGAATGGCGTCGTTCTCATCGAGGATGGCGGCGCCGACCGGAAAGCTGGAATAGGGGGCATAGGCGCGGCCCATGGCGGCGATGGCGGCGGCCATCAGCTTTTCGTCATCCTGCATTGATGCCTCCTGCACGTTGCGCCGGACTATTCCTTGACATAGGGCTTGCCGATCGCGGCTGGCGGGCGCGCCTGCCCGACAAGCCCGGCAACCACGACAATGGTCGCGATATAGGGTGCCATCGACAGGAACTCCGATGGAATCGGGGTGTTCAGGATCGACAGTTTCTGTTGGAGCGAATCGGCAAAGCCGAAGATCAACGCCGCCGCCAGCGCGCCAAGCGGATGCCAGCGTCCGAAGATCATTGCCGCCAACCCGATGAAGCCGCGCCCGAAGGTCATGTTCTCGTCGAACCTGCCGACCGACCCGAGGGTGAACCAGGCGCCACCGAAACCGGCCACCATGCCGGCCACGATCACATGCGCATAGCGGGTCTTGATGACATCGATCCCCAGCGTGTCGGCGGCGCGTGGATGCTCGCCGACAGCGCGGGCACGCAAGCCGTGCCGCGTGTGGAAAAGGTAATAGGTCGACAGGGTCACCAGGATCAGCGCGCCGTAGACAAACAGGTTCTGGTTGAACAGGACCGGTCCGACCAGCGGGATGTCGCCAAGTACCGGAATCTTGAATGACCGGAAGGGTGACGCCTTGTTGAGCCAGCGATATTCGGCGAAGACCTGACTCGAGACATAGGATGTCAGACCAAGGACAAACAGGTTGATCACCACCCCGGCGATAATCTGGTCAACCCGGTAGGTGATCACCAGCGCAGCCAGCAACAGACCGAACACACCGCCGGTGATCATCGCGCAGATGATGCCGGCCCAGCCGCCCATCAGCGAGCCGAACATGGCGCCGGCAAAGGCGCCGGCAAGCAACATGCCCTCGATGGCGATGTTGATCACGCCGACACGCTCACACAGGATTCCGCCAAGCGCGGCAAGCGCAATCGGTACCGCGCGCACGACGGTGGCCTGCAGCATGCCGGTCAGCGAAATGGCCTTGCCGGCTGTGGCCCAGACAAGAAAGGACAGGACCAGAACCAGCAACCCGATACCAAGCGCCAGCGCTGTCCAGCGTCCGCCCCCCTTCAGGAACAGGCGGGTGCCAAGAAAGGCCAGCAACACCGAGGCAATGACATTGAACCACTGGCTTGGCACCGTCAGATTGCCAACCGCCCATACATCGCGCGGCCGGGAAATGCGGAAGGTCGATACCGAATCCCACGGCGTGTCGAGAAAGAAGGTAACGACAAGGGCCAGTCCAATCAGAACCGCGCCTGAAATCATGGCGCGCCAATCGGTCAGCCTCGGGGTTCCATCCTGTAGCAATGCCGGATTAGTCATGTTCATCACCTCCCCGACGCCGTTCACGGAACAGGGGCGGGAAAATCCGGCGCACCAGCAACGGTGCCGCGACAAAGATGATGATCAGCGCCTGCATGATCCCGATCATGTCGATCGACACGCCGGCATCGACCTGCATCTGACGCCCGCCCGCCTCCAATGCGCCGAACAGCAGCCCGGCAAGAAGGATGCCGACAGGATGCGATCGCCCGAGAAGTGCCACTGCGATGGCGTCGAAACCGATCCCGGCGGTAAAGCCCGGGGTGGCGCGGCCCAGCACGCCGCTGACCTGGGTCGCGCCGGCCAGACCGGCCAGCGCACCGGCGATGGCCATGGCCATGACAATGGTCAGGCCGGCCCGGATGCCGGCATAGCGCGCGGCCCCCGGGTTTTCACCGGAGATGCGAAAGGCGAAGCCGAGTTTCGAGCGGAAGAGCAGCCAGTAGATGACCGCCACCGCCGCCAGCATGATGAAAAGCCCGGCATGAAGCCGCAGATTGCCGTCGAGGAACTCGAGGATGCGGGGCAGCTCGGCGGTTTCGAGAACCGCTTTCGAGATCGGGTCGGACCGCCCCTCCTTCTGGATGAAGGGCTGGCGAAGCATATAGTCGAGAAGGCGAATGGAAATCAGGTTGAGCATGATCGTCGAGATGACCTCATGTGCGCCGGTCGCCGCCTTCAGAAGACCGGCGATGGCGGCATAAACCGCGCCAATGGCAAGCCCGACCAGCAGTACAAGCGGCAGATGAAGCCAGATCGACAGGCCGGTGACCGAAAAGCTGGCAATGGCGGTTGCCAGCCCGCCAACAACCATCTGTCCCTCGGCGCCGATATTGAACAGTCCGGCGCGGAAGGCCAACCCGATCCCCAGCCCGGCCAGCACCAGCGGTATGGCCGCTGTCAGGGTTTCCGAAATGGCGTGAAGCGAGCCGACAGACCCATGCGCCATGGCGATGAAGCTCTGCAGGATTGTCGCCGGTGCCACCGAGGTCGCCATCATGATCAGGGCGCCGATCAGCATGGCAAGGAACATTGCCGCCAGCGGCAGGATGAACAGCTCGCGCAAGGATGACCGGCTGTCGATGGCCGGCGCGAGAAGCGCCTTCATCTCCGGCGGCATTGCCGGGCCGGATGATTGTGCCTCGCCGCTCATGCCGCGCTCCCCCGGGTTTCATCCCGGGTTTCATCCCGGTTGATCCCCTGATTCACTCCGGCCATGGCAAGACCGATGGCGTTGCGGTCGGCGCCGCCGCCCCGGTTGTCGAATTCGGCGGCAATCCGGCCCTCGAACATCACATAGATCCGGTCCGACAGGTCGAGAATTTCATCAAGTTCGGAGGAAATGATCAGCACTGCATTGCCGCGGTCGCGGCAGGCGATGAGCTGCTGGTGGATATATTCGATTGAACCGACATCGACGCCGCGGGTCGGTTGTGAGGCGACAATCAGCTTGACGTCACGTTCAAGCTCGCGCGCGATAACCATCTTCTGCTGGTTGCCGCCCGACAGGCTGCCGGCGCCAAGAAAGACGCTTGGTGTGCGAACATCATAGCTGAGGCACGCTTCGGCGGCGCGGGCATGAACCCGTCGCCAGTCGATCTGCACGCCGGTGGTGACGCTGTCATCATAATAGCTGTTGAGCACCATGTTCTCGGCGACGGTGAAATTGCCGACCATCCCCGATTTGTGGCGATCCTCGGGAATATGCGCGATCCCCATACGGTGGCGCTGGCGGACACTGGTGCGGGTGATGTCCTGTCCGGCAAAGCCGATCTTGCCGGCGGTCGCCGGGGACAGGCCGGTGATCGCCTCGACAAGTTCGGTCTGGCCATTGCCCTGAACACCGGCAATGCCGACAACCTCACCGCCATGCACCGACAGGTTGATGTCGACAAGGCGGGCATCCTGCGCGGCATCAAAAAGACTGACTCCGGCAAGTTCCAGCACGGTGTCGCCGGGGGTTGCCTCGGCCCGGCCAACAGAAAAGCTCACCGGCCTGCCGACCATCATCTCGGCAAGATCGGCCTCGGAAAAGCTGGCCGGATCGCCCTGCCCGACAACCTGTCCCTGGCGCAGCACACTGACCCGATCGGCAATTTCGAGAATTTCATGAAGCTTGTGGGTGATGAAGACGATGCCCTTGCCGGCATCGCGAAGCGCCCGCACGATGGCGAAGAACTCCTCGACCTCCTGCGGGGTCAGAACCGCCGTCGGCTCATCAAGAATCAGAACATCGGCAGATCTGAAAAGAACCTTCAGAATTTCGACCCGCTGCTGGATTCCGACGGGCAGATCCTCGATCAGCGCGTCGGTCGGCACCTCCATGCCATAGCGTGTGTTGATCTCCTGAACCTGGGCGCGTGCCGCCTCAAGGTCGAGATAATCCACGCCGGATGTCGGCTCGACGCCGAGGATCACATTCTCGACGACGCTGAATACCGGCACCAGCATGAAATGCTGATGCACCATGCCGATGCCGCTGGCGATGCTGTCGCCGGGACCGGTGAAGACTGCCGGCATGCCATCAATCAGGATCTCGCCGGAATCCGCGCTGTAAAGCCCGGACAGAATATTCATCAGGGTCGATTTGCCGGCGCCGTTCTCACCAAGAAGGCCAAGCACCTCGCCGGCGCGGATGTCCAGGTTGATATCCTGGTTTGCCTGCACCGGGCCAAAACGCTTGCTGATTCCGCGCAGCTCGATATCCATAAAAACCGGCTCACAAAAAAAAGTTCCGCCGTCCCCACGCAATCAGGGGACAGCGGATATGTTACAGGATCAGCCGCCGACGTTGATCGAACCGGCGATGATGCCAGCACGGATCTCTTCCACCTCGGCCTTCAGCGCTGCCGGAACGGCGCTGTCAAAGCTGTGGTATGGCGCGATGCCGACGCCATCATTGGCAAGCGTGCCAACAATCATGCCGCCTTCGAACGTCCCGTCCATGGCCTGCTTGATGACCTGCATGACGGTTGAATCCATGCGCTTGAGAACGGAGGTCAGGTAAACACCGGGGTTGTTGGTGTCCTTGACTTCCATATCCGCGTCCACGCCGACGATCTTCAGCGCGTCAGGACCAAGCTCGGTCGCAAGCGCGGCGGATCCGAGTCCAACCGGACCGGCAACCGGCATCACGATGTCGGCACCTTCGTCATAGAGGTTCTGCGCAAAGGCGCGGCCATCATCCAGGCTCTCGAAATTGCCGGTGAAGAGACCTTCCTTGCTCTCGGGGTTCCAGCCAAGGACCTGAACATTGGTGCCCTTCTGGCTGTTATGATAGGCAACACCGTAATAGAAGCCGTCCATGAAGGCCGTCACCGGCGGGATGTTGATGCCACCAAAAGTGCCAACGACGCCTGTCTGGGACATGCCTGCCGAAATGTAGCCTGCCATGAAGGCTGCCTGGTTGGTTGCGTAGACCTGGCCGAGAACGTTTGGAATGGTCGGGTCATAGGCCATGTCGACAATCGAGAATTTCGCACCCGGATTGGCGCCCGCCGAGGTGGCGGTTGCGTCGGCCATCAGAAAGCCAACGGAAATGATGATGTCGCATTTGGCGTCGAGGAGCGCGTTGAGGTTCGGCTCATAGTCCGTTTCGGACTGCGATTCCAGATAACGACCATCAATGCCGTAAGACTTCATGGAGTCCTGCACGCCCTTCCAGGCGGTTTCGTTAAAGCCGGAATCGTCAATGCCACCAACATCGGTTACCTGGCAGGCGGTGAAAGCCGACGCGCCGCCAGCCGAAGCAAGCATGAATGCTGCCGCGATTCCTGAAGTCAGTGCAGCCTTTTTCATAAACATGTTCATATCTCCCGTTTCTTTGTGGCGCATGACCCACAGCCACGCCGCCGGTATGATGAAACGCCGGACCCCGACGTTAATCACCTACATAGGTTCCTATCCTGTTTTGGCGGGACAGTCCAATTTCTTTGCGCTGAAAACTGTCTATGTGACGCCTATTTCAGGCCAATCTCCCTCAGTCTCTGCTGCAGATACTGGTCCGCTGTCACATCCGGGCGCAACGGGGCGTCGGGACGTGGATGCAGAAACATCGGCATCGAGTAGCGCGATACATTATGGCCGCTGTCAGGGTTGGTGACGCGGTGCGTTGTCGAAGGAAAATAATTGTCCGTCGCCATCGCCAGCATGTCGCCATTATTGATCGTGATCATCCCCGGGTCGCAGGCAATATCGTGCCAGTTACCATCGGCATCCTGCGCCTGCAGGCCGGGCTTCGAGCCCGAAAGCAGCAGTGTGATCAGATTGATATCCTCATGCGCCGCGGCGCGGATCGCCCCCGGCTCGGCATCCTCGACTGGCGGGTAATGCAGGATCCGCAGCAGGGACTGGTCGCTGCCCTCCATCATCTCGCCAAGCGGCATCGACAGCTTGCCGGACACACTGGTGGGCGCGCGGTTTTCAATCCAGCCAAGAAGCTCGCGCCCCAGCGATTCAAGGTCAGTATAGATCTGACGTGTCAGGTCATTCAGCTCATCGGGAAGCCGGCAGCCCGGATAGACATGGAAGAATTCCTTCAGATCCTTCATCGGCGAATCCTTGGCGTTTTCGGACCGGAAGGCGAAATAGCCGTCATGTGCCGGCGGCTCCACCGCATAGGTGAATTTATCCTCGCCAGCAAAGAACCGCCCCCAGGCATCATAGATGGCGTCGATCCGCTCCGGTGTGATCGGGTGGTTCGCCAGCACCGCGAAACCGGTCTCGCGAAGTGATCTTTCAAGTGTCTCGGCGGCATCTGCCGCCCTGTAATCAACGGTTTCGACCTGCATGTCAGCCCCCTGTGACTGTTTTCCCTGAATGATGTTTTTGCCCCTGTTGTTCATGACCCTGTTGTTCATGACCGTGAGGTTTGTGGGCATGGTGGTTGCGTCGCCGCGTGGCTACGCTGTCATCGGCGGTTGCCACCACCTGCATGAAGCGGGCGCGGGCGGCCGGCGAATCAACCTGCATCGCGACCGACACATCCCGCCTGCCTTCGCCGCCGGCGACGGTGCGCCCGATTTCGCTACCGTCGCAGATGACCGAGATCGGCATCGTCTCGAAATCGAACAGATGTGGATCGGTGATGGCCAGAATGGCGGACGGATCATGCATGAAACAAATCCTCTCGCCAAGCTTGGCCTCGTGAAAGTCGAAATAGAATTCCGTCGCCGCCTGCAGGAACCCGCCGATGCTGGGAGACTCTGTTGCGAGGTCGGCGAAATCCTGTGGGCTGCAGCGGGTTTTCTCGGTGACATCCAGCCCGACCATGGTGACATCCCAGTCGGCGGCAAAAACAAGGTCTGCCGCGTCCGGGTCATTCCAGATATTGGCTTCGGCACAGTCGCTCACATTGCCATGGCGGGCGGCACTGCCCCCCATCACAACGACGCGTCCGGCATGTCTGGCGATTGACGGGTCATACGCCAGTGCCGCAGCCAGATTGGTCAGCGGCCCGACCGCGCAGATGATGATCTCTCCCGGCGCGGCGGCACAGCTTTCGCACAGATAGCGTGCCGCGCTCCGTGGGTCGGCGGCGCGGTCGGGTGCCGGCGCCGGCAGGCTGCCGAACCCTTCCGGTCCATGAACAAAATCCGCCGGCGGTTCCGGGGCGCGGCGCAACGGCACCGGCGCGCCGCCGGCAATGACCGCCGGGTGTCCGGCCATCTCGGCAAGATGGAGGGCATTGCGGGTCGCCCGTGTGGCCGTGACATTGCCGAAAATCGTTGTCAGGCCGATTACCTCCAGCCGGGGGTCGGCAAAGGCCTGGTGAATGGCCATGGCATCATCAATCCCGGGATCGGTGTCGATAATGATTTTCTGCGGCGCGGCACCCGGCATCGAAATCATCCC
>RFZL01000161.1 GCA_009920665.1 Alphaproteobacteria bacterium
CGGTGACGGTAATGATAAAACCATCAGTGGTGTGATCAGTGGAGCAGGTAACCTTACTAAAGTTGGAGCCGGTACACAAACCTTAAGTAACACCAACACCTTCACTGGTGACACCACCATTAATGCCGGTACCATTAAACTCACCGGTGCATTAAACAGTGCCACTGATCTGGTGATTGCATCAGGTGCAACGTTAGATCTACAAGCAACACAAACCTTCGCGACTTTAGATCTCGATGGCACCATCAGTAACACTGCCGGTACCTCTGCACTGACCATCTCAGGTGCATCTAGCATTGGTGGTGCGGTGACCACTACCGGTACCCAAGACTATGAAGATGCGGTGACCTTAACCGGTAACAGTACCTTCACCACTTCCAGTGCACAAGTGACCTTCGATAGCACCATTAACTCTGAAGGCAGTGAAACCAATAACTTCACCGTGACCGCATCTGAATTACAACTCGATGGCATTGTGGGTGGTACTCGCACCTTAGGTGTCATGGACATTAACGGTACTCTTGATTTGAATGCGGCCATTACCAATGCGACATCAATCGATGTGTCATCCACATCAACCTTAGCTGCGAATGTGACCACCTCAGGTACACAGACTTACAATGGGGCAACCACACTTGAAACCGCCGATCGTAACTTAACCGCTTCTACTGTTAACTTCGGTGACACCATCACTGGTACAGGCTCACATGATCTGACCATCACCGGTGCTCTTGATCTTGATGGTGCATTAACTGATGTCGTAGAACTGACTGTGACATCCACCTCTAACCTCGGTGCGAATGTCACCACCTCATCAACTCAGACTTACCAAGGTGCGGTGACCTTAAGTGACGATATCACCTTAACCACCACCAACAGTAATGTAACCTTCAGCGACACTGTTGATAGTGATGCGGCTCTCACTAAACGTGACCTCACTCTTACTTTAGGTTCAGGTTCTGCCACCTTCAGCGGTATTGTGGGTAGCACCACCTTAGCGGATATGACTCTTAATAGCAGTGCGATCTTTAATGCTGCTGTGACCGCAGATAACCTGACTATTGCAGCAAGTAAAACAGCCACTGTGAAAGATACTGTGACCGTGGCCTCGAATATCACCCTTAATAACAGCTCTACACTCGAGGTCATTAACACCAGTGCGATGACCATTTCAGGCACGATTCGTGAAAATGGGGGCAGCGCCACCAGCACAACCATCACAGTGAAGTTTAATACTGCAGATACCGCACCGAGCAAAGTGACCTTCTCCGGTACCGTGACTGCAGATGCGATTAAGGTCGGTGACGCAGCCGCTGCCACCTATGCAGGGTACGCGCACTTTACTGGCTCCGGTGGGGTAACCGTCGGCGAAGCTAGGGT
>RFZL01000162.1 GCA_009920665.1 Alphaproteobacteria bacterium
GCCACCGACCCCGCCACCGCGGCCATGGGGGTGACAAACCTGTCACCGGCCACCCGGCAGACGCCCTGCATGCGCCGCGCCACCGGCCCGCCAAACCGTCGTCCTGCCGCATAGGGCGCGCGGAGCCCGTCCAGCTCGTCCGCAAGGATCGAGAGAACCGGCATCGCCGCGTCAACAGCGCGTTCGAACAGCGCGTTGCGCCCCGACCCGTCAGCGTCGATCACCAGATCAATGGGGCCATGCTGGATATGAAGCCGCCGGCGCTGGCCGATCAGCGCCGCCTGAAACCCCGCCATGGCGGATGGCCGACGATCACCGGATATGTCAGGACTCGCCATCATTGTCGGTCAGCACCGTCTTTGCCCCGGGGCCCATGATCTGGGCATTGGCACCATATTCGCTTCCCTGCTCGATCGCCTCGGCGATGCTTCGCACCGCGTCACCATGTCCGCCAAGCTCGACATAGTCGTCACGGCGAACGGTGAATTCCAGCGGCGCGACCAGCGCCGGCGTTGGCACATAGCCGAAGGCATTGTCGGGAAGGTTCAGCACATCGACCATGATCGTGATCCCGCCGCCGGGCCAGACGAACGCCTCGACACCGCCGCAGGACACGGTGGTGTGCCGTTTCTGCACCGAACGGGTCAGCTTTACCGGGTTCTTCGTCGCACCGGCGCGAAGTGATCCTCCAGCCCCGCCCATGAACAGCACCGTGCACAGGGCCGGCTCGCAATTCTCGGTGATGAGGTCAACGGTCGGGCGCAGCGAATCCGGAAGCGGCGCCGGCTGTGGCACCAGATCATCATCCAGGATGAAATAGCCAAACTGCTCGCCGGTCGTCGACACCATCAGCAATGTCAGCCCCGGGCGCGCGCCCTTCTTTACATCCCAGTCGCCAAGAATGGTCAGCGGGTCCTCGATATCGGTGCCGCCCCATCCAAGACCGGGTTCGGCCACCTGAAAATAGCGCCCCGGGGTCGAACGGCGCCCCTTGATCCTGATGCCGGTTTCCTGCCAGTCGATGACCTTGCCGGCCTGATGTTCGGACACCACGCCGGTGATGTGGTCATCAACGACAACCACCTCGTCGACAAGCCCCTTCCATTGCGAGGCGAACATGCCGATCGTCGCCGACCCGCAGCCGACCCGCATGCGACTCTCGACGATGCCATCGACAATCGGTGGCTTGCCGGCCTCGACGGTTACCGTCGCGCCGTCATCGATCGTCAGTTCGACAGCCTGCTTGTTGCACAGCCGCATGAGCGTGTCGCAGGTGACCCGGCCTTCCTTCTTCGACCCGCCGGTCAGATGATCGACGCCGCCAAGCGACAGCATCTGCGAGCCATATTCCGAGGTGATGAC
>RFZL01000163.1 GCA_009920665.1 Alphaproteobacteria bacterium
GACGCCGGGCTGAACAGCCAGTCATCGCAGTGGGAGCAGAAAGCCCGGAAGCGCAGCATGTCGGGGTTCCACGCGCTGTTTTCGCTCGGCATGCTGATCGGGGCCGGCCTTGTGACGCTGCTGCTGTCCGGCGGCCATGACCCGGCAGTCGGGATCGTGGGCTCTGCGGCGGTCTACGGCGCCTATATCATCACAAACCGGTCCTGGGTCTCGGCGGAAGCCGAAATGAAGGACGATATACAGCACGGCAAGCCACTGAGGTTGTCGTTTGCCGTGATCTTGTTCCTTGGCGCATGCATCTCGCTGTCCTCGCTCATCGAGGGCGGGGTCATCGACTGGTCGGCGCTTCATCTCAACCGGGTGCTGACACTGCCTGCCGAGGATGCCGGGCGCGCCGTGCTGTTCTTCAGCGTCGCGATGACGGTGGCGCGCTTCATGGGTGACCGGCTGGCGGCCATGATCGCTCCGAACCTGTTGCTTGCCATCCCGCTGGTGATTGCCGGCGTGCTGCTCACCACAGCCGTTGTCACGGCCCATGTCACGATGCTGGTCTGGGCCTATATCTTCATCGGGCTTGCCGTGGCGAACGCCTTTCCGATCATCATTTCAGAAGCAGGCCGCGCCGCCGGCGACCGGCCGCTTCGTGAAATTTCGGTCATTGTCGGATTTGCCTATTTCGGGCTGGTCAGCGGACCGGCGCTGTTCGGCGTGCTGGCGCATTTCATGGGGCTGGACGCCACCGTGCTCGGCATTGCCGCCATCGCCTTTGCCCTGGGTGTCGCCAGCCTCGCCATGCCACGCTTTGTCGCCGGCTCCGGCGCGCGCGCCGACAGGGTCAGCCGGCCGTGATCACCCGCGCCTGAAGCGACGGTGTGGCCATGGCCACGGCGGCCCCGCGCAGCCCGGCATGCGGGTCGACCGACAGCCATACCGGAACATCCGCCAGAAGCCGTCCCATTGTCCCGCCATGGCGGAACCGTTCGGCGAACGGGCTCTCGGCAAGCAAGGGCTGCAGCTGCGCCACGATCCCGCCGGCTATGACAACACCGCGCCAGGACCCCGTCGTCAGCACCGCGTCGGCAATCACCGTCCCCAGAATGCCAAGCATGGTCATCGCTGCCTCGCGCGCCGGCCCGTCGCCCGCCATGGCAGCCTTGCCGATTTCGGGCGCGGCCAGCTCCGTGCCGGTCTGCAGCCTGTAGATATTTTCAAGGCCGGGTCCACTGACAAAATCCTCTGCCGAGACATGCGGAACCTCCGCCTTGCGTGCCCGCATCAGCGCCATTTCAGCCTCGTTCTGCGGCGACATGCCGACATGGCCGCCCTCGCCCTCGATCGGCACATAGCCGTC
>RFZL01000164.1 GCA_009920665.1 Alphaproteobacteria bacterium
GTCCTCGACCTCTTTGCCCTTTTCCGGGAAGAAGGCCGGAATGAAAGATGCCTGACGGTGCATCATGCACTTCGGCGGCGACGAGAACAGGCCCTTCGGCGCGTCACCGAAGAAGGTGGTTGCCACAGCAGCGGAACCGCCGGCGACATAATCGTCATTGCGCGAGAACTGGCCATAGACCTCCATCGCGTTCAGCACTTCCGGGCTGTTGAACGGAAGCTCGTTCGAAACCCACTGGTCGTACTTCTCGGGCGATGCGGTGCGGAGCATCAGGTCTTCCATCCAGTCGGTGGCGGTCCAGCCGGTGGCATTGCCCGACTCCACGCCGATGCACCACGGGGTGTTGCCGTCCGCGACCATCTGGTCGGAAAGCGCGATCAGCTCTTCCATGCTCTGCGGAATCTCGTAGCCGTTATCCTCGAACTGCTCGGGCAGGTACCAGACAAGCGACTTCAGGTCCTTCTTGAACGGGAAGCCGTAGAAGTGGCTCTTGCCCGCAGAGTCGGCATAGGTGCCGAGAGCAACCCACGAGGAACCGGCGCCGTAATTGTTGGTCATCCAGCTGGCAAGATCGTCGCCAAGCGGGGTCAGGTGACCTTCCTTGGCCATGTCGCCTGCAAGACCCGGCTGCGGGAAAATGGCGATGTTCGGCGCGTTGTTCGAGCGCAGATCGGCCACGATCAGAGCTGCAAAGTCACGCGAACCGGAATATTTGATTACAGCACCAGTTGCCTTTTCAAAGCAGCTGACGGTTGCCATCAGGTTCTCTTCGTCCTTGCCCTGCATGGAGCCGGCAATGGTGATGACCTCACCCTCGAACTTGCCGAGCTCGCCGAGCTTTGACGGCGTATCACAGACATCGGCGCTGGCGGCGCCAGCATAACCGAACGATGCAACAGCGGCTGCGGCTGCGGCACCAAGAATTTTCTTAGCGAAAATCATTCGTTCCTCCCAAAAACAGATGTGTAGCGGATGTCGCTGGTCGCCGATCATAGAAGGATTCGCGGCACCAAATCAGCAAAAAATATCAAAAAAATTGAAGGAAATGATTCCACGGTTATATGACTGAATTCGCGACACAATTTTTTGTGAAATCCCATCCTTCGACAGGGTTTCGAACCTTGGGTATCGAGCCTTCGCGGAACGGGTAAAGAGAATCGCGCAGCACCTTCACCGATATGCCTTTCCGCACGAGCCTATCCGGCACCCCGATCGGTGAATTTCGGCAAAAAGGAGATGGAAACCGGCAGCCGGACGCCGCCGGAAATTTCTGGTCTGCTGTGGCGGAGCTGGCCCGGTAATGCCTGTTATGGCACCTCGGCGCCAATGGCCGCGGTGTAGATCTCGAAC
>RFZL01000165.1 GCA_009920665.1 Alphaproteobacteria bacterium
GGCCCGCGCGGCATGGCGAATGGCGTGGTCGAGGTAAAGAACCGGGCGACCGGCGAGGCTGTCGAAGTTTCGCCAGAATCAGCGCTCAGCATGGTGATGGACGGCGCGGCATAGACCGGCGGCGCCAGCACGGCAGCAAAGGGACTTTCATGCGGCTGTTTTCTCCTGTCGAGAGACTGTTGGCGAAGCGCTATATGCGCTCGCGCCGGGCCGAGGGATTCATTTCCGTCATCGCGTGGTTTTCGCTCGCCGGGATCACCCTTGGTGTCGCCACGCTGATTATCGTCATGTCGGTGATGAACGGCTTTCGGGCAGAACTGATCGGGCGCATCCTCGGGCTGAACGGCCATGTCGGCGTCTATGCCGCCGGCGGTTCGGGCATTGCCGATTTCGACTCGCTGTCGGTGTCGCTTGCCGAAATCCCCGGCGTGATTGCTGTGACCCCTCAGGTCGAGGGGCAGGTGATGGCCAGCCGTGGCAGCACGAATCTCGGCGCTGTTGTCCGCGGCGTGCGCTGGTCGGACCTCGCGGCGCGGCGCCCGCTCTGGAATGCGCTGAGCGACGAGGCGATCGCCGGCTTCCGTGACGAGGGCGGTCTTCTTGTCGGCAAGAGCATGGCCTTCAAGATGGGGTTGAAGGTCGGCGACACCATCACGCTGACCTCGGCCCGCGGCGAGGCCACCGCCTTTGGCACCCTGCCGACCCGGCGCGCCTATCGCATCGCAGGCATTTTCGATGTCGGCATGCATGAATATGACAGCTCGTTCATTTTCATGCCGTTCGATGTCGCGGGAAAACTGTTTGGCATGCATGACCGCGCCTCGGGGCTGGAAATCTATACGGCCGATCCGCAGAACATCACGGTGATCCGGACACTTGTGGCCGACAAGATCGGCAAGGAGCTTCGCGCCTTCGACTGGCTGCAGCGCAACCGTACCTTCATCAACGCCCTGCGGGTCGAGCGCAATGTCATGTTCCTGATCCTGACGCTCATCATCCTCGTCGCCGCCTTCAACATCATCTCCTCCATGATCATGCTTGTCCGGTCCAAGAACGCCGACATCGCGGTGCTTCGCACGATGGGGGCCAGTAGCGGCACCATCATGCGGGTGTTCCTGATGACCGGGGCCAGTATCGGTGTCGTCGGCACAATGGCCGGCACGGTGATCGGGTTGCTGTTCTGCTGGAAGATCGGATCGATCCAGGGCTTCATTGAGGGCATCTCCGGGGCCGAGCTGTTCGCCGCCGAGATCTACTTCCTGTCGACACTTCCGGCAAAGGTCGATCCGGCCGAGGTCGGGTTTGTCATCGCCATGGCGCTCGGCCTGTCATTCCTTGCCAGCCTTTATC
>RFZL01000166.1 GCA_009920665.1 Alphaproteobacteria bacterium
AAGCTGTGATAGGCGACCGGCACCGGGATCGGCACATTCACGCCGACCATGCCGATATTGATCGAGGTCGCGAAATCGCGCGCCGCATCACCGTCACGGGTGAAGATGGCGGTGCCGTTGCCATATTCATGGTCCATCACCAGCTGGCGCGCCTCGTCATAGCTTTGCGGACGCAGCACCGAAAGCACCGGCCCGAAGATCTCGTCACGATAGACCGACATGTCGGGGGTCACCCGGTCGAGAAGCGTGCCGCCGACGAAGAAGCCGTCCTCGTAGCCCTGCAGCTTCAGCCCGCGGCCGTCGACGACCACATCGGCGCCGTCTTTCTCGCCCTGGTCGATATAGCCCTCGATCCGCGCCTTGGATTCGGCGGTGATCACCGGACCCATCTCGACGCCCGGCTCGTCATACTGGCCGATCTTCAGCGCGCGCACCTTCGGCGCCAGCTGCTCGACGAACCGGTCGGCGGTGTCGTCACCCACGGCCAGAACGGCCGAGATCGCCATGCAGCGCTCGCCGGCCGAACCATAGGCCGCGCCCATGGCGGCATCGACGGCCTGGTCCATATCGGCGTCGGGCATGATGATCATGTGGTTCTTCGCGCCGCACAGCGCCTGCACGCGCTTGCCGTTGGCGCAGCCGCGCGAATAGATGTATTTGCCAATGGCGGTGGAGCCGACAAAGCTGATGGCGGCCACATCGGGATGGTCGAGGATCGCGTCGACGGCTTCCTTGTCGCCATGCACCACATTGA
This sequence comes from Alphaproteobacteria bacterium, assembly GCA_009920665.1. Taxonomy (GTDB): domain Bacteria; phylum Pseudomonadota; class Alphaproteobacteria; order Puniceispirillales; family Puniceispirillaceae; genus UBA8309. The sequence continues at coordinate 755 of RFZL01000166.1, forward strand.
AACAGCCTTCGGGAAGTCCGGCCTCGGACAGCAGCCGCGCCAGCATCATCGGCGCGCCGGGGTCACGCTCCGACGGCTTGAGGACGAAGGTGTTGCCGCAGGCCAGCGCCATCGGGAACATCCACATCGGCACCATCGCCGGGAAGTTGAACGGGGTAATGCCGGCGACCACGCCGACCGGCTGGCGCATCGAGAAGCTGTCGACATTGCCGGCGACCTGCGGCGAATACTCGCCCTTCAGCGCATGCGGGATGCCGCAGGCGAACTCGACCACCTCGATGCCGCGCGCGATCTCGCCCTTGGCGTCGTCGAAGGTCTTGCCGTGCTGCGAGGAAATCAGCGTCGCCAGCTCGTCGAGGTTGGACTTGATCAGGTCACGGAAGTTGAACATCACCTGCGCACGGCGGGCCGGCGGGGTGCTGGCCCATCCGGGAAGCGCCGCGGCGGCGGCGGCAACGGCGTTGCCGACCTCGGCCGCGCTGGCCAGCGGCACCGCTGTGATGGCCGCGCCGGTGGCCGGATTGAACACATCCTGCTGGCGGCCGCTGGTGCCGGCGGTTTCTGCGCCGCCGATGTAATGCAT
>RFZL01000167.1 GCA_009920665.1 Alphaproteobacteria bacterium
TGGATAAGAAAACGTCACGTTTGCGAAGAGCAACGAAAACAAGATCTCGTATTAAAGAAAGCGGTAAAGCACGTCTAAGCGTACACAGATCACCGCGTCATAGGGGGCGGCCGGCGCGATGTCGGTGCCAAGGGCGGCGGCAACCTGTGGGGCGTAATCTGCCGTCATGTCGAGTTCATACAGGGTGCGATAGACACCCAGCCGCGCCGCCACCGCCCGCATTTCCGGCGACAGGTCGGCCCCGTCGACATGGGTGTATCCCGCCGCCGCCAGCAGCGCGCCGGCCTGGCCGGTGCCACACCCGGCATCGAGGATCCGCGCCCCCTTCGCCAGCGCACCGCCGGAAAGGTCCGGCGCGATCAGCGCCGCCACCGCGTCGGCCGGCGCCATATAGCCATAGGCGTCGATCAGGTCGGAATCATAGCTGTCCGCCCAGGCGGCATAGAGCGCCATCAACTCGTCCGTTGGCGGGTTGGCATTGGCGACCGAGATGTCGATGTCACCGGTGGCACGCGGCGTATGCTCGGTCCAGTCGGACGCGTCGCCGTGATCCGTGTCACCTTGATCCGGGCCGCCATGATCCGGGCCGCCATGATCCGGGCCGCCGGGTCTGTTTTCACTGCTCATGCGCGCCTCCCCCCGAAGTTCTCCGCATGATGACTAGCTCATCTCACGCCGTCAGCATGGCACGCCCGGCCCCGGCTGTGAAGGGGGGCTGTGAAGGGGGCCGAGAAAGGCAGATGTGACGGGAGGGTGTGGCGGTATCAGAAGGGAAGCGGTTCGCCCTCATAGGTCTCGAACACGCCGCTTGTCGCCATCGTCAGCGCATCGAAGCGTTGCAGCAGGCCGGCCGCGCTGACCTCGGCGGTGATGGCGGCGCCGGCCCCGCCCATATCGGTCTGCACCCATCCCGGGTGCCAGGCGCCGACGGCGATGCCGTGTTCGGCAAGCTCCAGCGCCATTGACCGCGCCAGATTGGTCGCCGCCGCCTTGGTCGCGCGATAGATCGGGGCGTTGGTGCCGGCGCGCTCCGACGATCCCATCTGCGATGATATCACGGCGATGCGCGGGATGATGCCGGCGGCGCGGCTGTCGGCACCGGCCTGCAGATTCGCCAGGAAATGCCGCGCCGTGAAGAACACCCCGGCGATATTGGTCATCAGCGAATCCGCGATATTGTCCTCGGTATGGCCAGCGTCGGTCAGCCCGCCACGCGCGTTCATCGTGCCGGCATTCGCCACCACAAGGTCGAGCGGCGTGGTCATCGCGGCGGCGGCCTGGAACGATGCCTCGGTGCGCGCCTCCAGCCCGATGATCGTCAGCGCGTCGC
>RFZL01000168.1 GCA_009920665.1 Alphaproteobacteria bacterium
ACAGGTCAAGGATCTGAAGGAGTTCTTTCACGTCTATCCCGGATGCCGGCTTCCCGCCGACATCGAGGAGACAACGCGCCGGATTTATGCCGATCTCGATTCCCTGGGCCGCGAGCTGCTTGGCTGGATCCAGCAGCAGGCACCTGCCGAGGTGACCGGCAAACTGTCGATGCCGCTCGACCAGATGATGGAGGGAAGCAACCAGTCGCTTCTTCGCATTCTCCATTATCCGCCGGTCGAGCAAAGCGAGCCGGGCGCCATCCGCGCCGCCGCACACGAGGATATCAACCTGATCACCCTTCTGCTGTCGGGATCGAAGCCCGGCCTGCAGGCGATGGACAAGGCCGGAAACTGGCATGATGTCGCCTGTGACCCGGGGATGATCACGATCAACAATGGCGATATGCTGGCGATGGCGACGGGCGACTATTACCCGTCGACGACGCATCGGGTCACCAATCCCGATGCCGGCCAGAACGTGTCGCGCTATTCCATGCCGATGTTCCTGCATCCGCGGCCCGAGGTACTACTGAAACCGGGCACTACGGCCGATGATTATCTACAAGAACGACTGAGAGAAATTGGCCTGAAATCTCAAAAAGCGTCATAAAGGGAGTTAATGATGATGCGTATCAAAACTATCATTGCCGCCGCCGCAATAGCTGTCACCTCGACAGCCGTGTCGGCAGACATGAAGCCTGCCGTGATTTATGACATGGGCGGCAAGTTCGACAAATCCTTCAATGAGGGTGTCTATAACGGTGTGAAGAAGTTCACCGACGAGACCGGCATCGAGGTCATGGAGTTCGAGGTCACCAACGAGACCCAGCGCGAGCAGGCCATGCGCCGGATGGCAGAGCGCGGTGCGACCGTCGTCCTTGGTGTCGGCTTCGCTCAGGCGGACGCCATTTCCAAGGTTGCCGCGGAATTCCCGGACACCAAGTTCTCGATCATCGACGTGTCCTGGCTGGATGCGCCGAACCTGCGCCAGTACGCCTTCAAGGAGCATGAGGGCAGCTACATCGTCGGTGTTGCCGCGGCCAAGGCCTCGAAGACCGGCAAGGTCGGCTTTGTCGGTGGCATGGATATCGGCCTCATCCGCCGGTTTGCCTGCGGCTATGTCGGCGGCGTCAAGTCTATCAACGCCAGTGCCGAGGTCTATCAGAACATGACCGGCACGACACCTGCCGCCTGGAACGACCCGGCCAAGGGCGCCGAGCTGACCCAGTCGCAGATCGACCGTGGTGCTGATGTTGTCTATCACGCTGCCGGTGGTACCGGTGCCGGCGTGATCCAGGCAGCTGCCGATGCCGGCAAGCT
>RFZL01000169.1 GCA_009920665.1 Alphaproteobacteria bacterium
TCTTGATGCGGTTGTCGTGGTTGTGCTGAACGCCGGGCAGACCGAAGACGTGCTGTTTGGCGACAATGGCGTGGTGCCGCGCCTGAAAGACGGAGCCGTGATCATGTCATGCGCCACGGTTCCCCCGGAATTCGCCATGGATGCCGAGGCGCGATGCGCCGCTGCCGGCATCCATTATCTCGATGCGCCGATCTCCGGCGGGTCGGTCAAGGCGGCAGAGGGCCGGCTCAGCGTGATGGCAGCCGGCAGGCCGGAAGCCTTTGCCGCGGCCCGGCCGGTTCTCGATGCTACCGCCGAGACCGTGTTTGACATGGGGGACCATGCCGGCCCGGGATCGGTGATGAAATCGGTGAACCAGCTTCTGGCAGGTGTGCATATCGCGACGATGGCGGAGGCTCTGACCTTCGGCATGCAGCAGGGGCTGGCACCGGACCGGTTCCTGGAAGTAATCTCGAAATGCGCCGGCACCAGCTGGATGCTTGAGAACCGCGCGCCGCACATCATCGATGGCGACTACACCCCGCATTCGCAGGTCGATATCTGGCTGAAGGATCTTGGCATTGTTCTGGACATCGCACGGGCGAACAAGTTCAGCGCGCCGATCGCTGCCGCTGCCCTGCAGCAATATGTGGCCGCCTCCGGCATGGGGCTCGGGCGTGAGGATGATGCCGCCGTCGCCAAGGTCTATGCGCGCAATTCCGGACAGCAACTCCCCGGAGAAGGGTCGTGACAACGCTTCTGGGCTGCATCGCCGATGACTTTACCGGCGCGACCGACCTTGCCGGGTTGCTGGCGCGCTCCGGCGTCAGGGTCTCGCTGCGGCTTGGCGTGCCGGAAGAGCCACCGTCAGAAACGGCGCCTTTCGAGGTGATCGCCCTGAAATGCCGCACCGCGCCGGTGGATGACGCGGTCGCCGAATGCCGCGCTGCTCTGGCATGGCTCAAGTCAGCCGGCGCCGAGCGCTTCTTCTGGAAATACTGCTCGACCTTCGACAGCACGGATCAGGGCAATATCGGGCCGGTGGCCGAAGCGCTGATGGATGATCTTGGCGCAGGGCAGACCATCTACTGTCCGGCCTTTCCGGAAAACGGCCGCTCCATCTTCATGGGCAATTTGTTTGTCGGGCAGCAGCCGCTGGCGGAAAGCCCGATGAAGGATCATCCGCTGACCCCGATGCGCGACAGCAATCTGATGCGGCTTCTCGAGCCGCAGGTAACGCGACCCGTGGGGCTGGCCGACAGGCTGACGGTGGCGAAGGGTGCCAATGCGCTACGCGAAAAACTGGACAGCCTTGCCGCAGTTGGCGTGGCGCATGTAGTG
>RFZL01000170.1 GCA_009920665.1 Alphaproteobacteria bacterium
ATCATAGACAAACTGGTCAAAATCAGCCGCGGCACCCAGAAAATTGATCTGCACGCCGGGCAGCGCAACCGAGCCGCGACCGCTGGCGACCAGTTCGCCATAATCGTCCCGACCGTTCCAGATATCCCTGCCGGCATCATAGGTGAAGGTCACACGCTTGGAGCCAACAAGGTTGTAGTCAGTGACCATCAGTTCGGTCGATGCCGCACCGACATTGGTGGGGTTTGGCACTACGGCGACATCGATCGCACGGAACAGATCGCCGCTATGCTCGCCCTCGAGATTCAGGCCACGATTGTGAATGGCGTTGAACTCACGAACCAGAATAAAGGCCATGTTGTCGATTTCGGCAATGACATCGCCAGCTGTCGAATTGGCAGCGGCAATGCCGGCAAGCGAGCCGTTCGTCACCTGGGAGGTCAGAATATTTTCCGCGCCGGGGCCAAGAATGAAGGACATCTTGTCATTCGCCATCTCGACCCCAAGCCGTGTCGCGCGGTCCATTTCAACAAGACGTGGCCCGTTGAAACTGTCACCAAGCGTGACAGTCGCCACGCCCTTGTCGTTCAGCTCAACGGTGACTTCGACATATTTCGACAGCTTGTCGATCACCGCGTCGCGGGAATCAAGAAGCGCGTTGTTCTGACTGGCACCGCCAGTGGTACTGAGCTGGAGATTGATCGCCGCCAGCTCGTTGGTCAGGACATTGACATCGCCAAGTTGCTGTTCTGCCTGGGTCATCAGGCCTTCACGATAATTTGTGATCAGGGCTGACGTCTCATTGAAGCTTTCGGCCATCTGCCTGGCTTGCTCAAGCGCCACAGTCCGTGCCGCCAGATCAGATGGCATGCTGGAAATTTCCTGGAGGCCGGTGAAGAAACGGCCGATGGCGGCACCAAGATTCGCTTCTCCGGGAAGGATGATGTCCTCAAGTTGCCTGATGCTGGTAGAAAAGGTCGTGGACGACTCGGCATAGGCTGTTGCGCTGCGTGCCTTGGTAAGCAGGAATTCGTCGAAGGCGCGCCTGATGTCGGATACGCGAACCCCGAGTCCCGGCGAATTGCCGACGCTGTTGATGCCTGACTGGCTGGCACTCACCTCTTCGAGGCTTGCCCCGCGCCGCTTATAGCCGTCAGTGTCGATATTGGCGATATTCTGACCGGTTACCGCCAGCGCCTGACGGTAGGAATTCAGTCCGGATTTGCCGATGTCGAAGAGGCTGGACATTCAGGCTACTTACCGCCCCCAAGCTGGCGAACCAGCGCATCGGCAATGCCGAGATCGACCCGTCCCGACAGGTTCTTCGACAATTCCTGGTC
>RFZL01000018.1 GCA_009920665.1 Alphaproteobacteria bacterium
GGTGCCGAAATTGGCCCAGTCGGCGACCAGCGGTTCATAGAATGCGGTCTGGTAGCGCGCCATCGTGTGGGCGGCGGCGAAGAAATGACCGCCCGGCGCCACCTCGGCAAGGGCGCCGAGACTGACCTGCGGGCTGTCGGGTGCGGTGTCGGCGCACAGCTCGGCGACCATTTGCAGCACTTCCATGTCGGTGATCAGCTTTTCATAGGACACGGTCAGCCCGCCTTCCAGCCAGCCGGCGGCGTGGATCACCACTGTCGCCCCGGCCATCAGGCATCCCCACAGCGCGAACTGGGTTTCGTTCGCCGCCTGTGCATCATTGATGTTGGCGGCCGAACCGCTGGCGCAGCGCCAGGGCAGATCGACAAGCCGCGCCAGCTGGCCGGCGACAAGCGAGGCGCGGAAATGTTCCGGCGTGCCAAAGGCCGGCGCCCCCGATTTCATATCGACATTCGAGGTAAAGGTGCCATAGCAGACCGGTGCGCCGGGCCGCGCCAGCTGCGTCAGCGTGATCGCCGCCAGCGCCTCGGCATGGCTCAGCGTCATCGCCGCCTCGACGGTGATTGGCGCCATCGCCCCCATCAGCGTGAAGGGGGTGATGATCGACAGCTGCCCGTGGCGGGCGAAATCGATCAGCCCCTGCGCCATCGGAATGTCGATCTGGCGCGGTATCATCACAGCCACGGAAATCACGCAGCATTTCGAAGCTTTCCATCACCTGCGGTGTGCCGCGGCTGAAGATGAAGGGAAGCTTGTCCGACAGGGTCAGCTGCGATTCCATGGTGAAATAGTGCCGCAGATTCATCGGCACATCCTGCGGCTCGACCAGTGGCGGCACCATCTGCAACACGTCGAAATGCTGCGTCAGCTTGATCAGCTCGCGGAAGTCCGACCCCGTTCCCGGCCGGCGCCCGCGCTCCAGGTCGGTGGCGTGCGGCGCGCCGGCCCCCGGCTGGAAGACCAGCATGCCGGGCTCCAGCAGCACATCGCGGTCCGGCCGTGCGGCGCGGCACAGCACCGATCGCGGCGCGCTGTCCAGCGCCGCCGTCACCATCTCGCGCCCGATCCGGACCATCTCGCCTGTCTGATCGACCTGCGCCCCGCCTGCCGCGAAAATGCGACGCGCCTCGGGAAGCAGGATTTTCATCCCAAGCGTCTCGAGCATCGTCAGCGCGGCCTCATGGATGGCCGCGATCTGGTCATCGGAATAGAGCTTCATCTGCGGGAAGGGGTTGCGAAGCCGTCGATAATCGGTCTTGCGGGCCGGTGCGGCCCCGGCCGTGCGATCCCGACGTCCTCGCCGGCCGCCACGCGATGGTGCCGGTTCATTCATCTCGCCGGCCTCCCCGCCGCGTCACTCACCATCGCGCCACGCTAGCAGACGCGGCGACGCGGTCAATTCGCTTTCCGTCTATTCAATGGGCAGAGGCACCGACACGGCCTCGCCGGTGCGGCTGTTATAGACAACCATGCCGCCGCTCTGGGGGGCAATGCCGGTGATGGCGCTGATCACCACCTGATGCGTGACCAGCAATTCCAGCCTGTCCGGCCCGATTGTGTCCAAATGCGCGCGCAACGCCGCCAGCGTCCGGCCGCGATCGACATGCCCGTCGAAAAAGGAATTCAGCCCGTCATGGGTGAAAAAGGGGCCGATCGCCATGTCGCGCGCCGTATCCTGACACCGGCACCACTGGCTGCTGAGAACAATGTCCGGAGTGATATCATGGCGCGTCATATAGGCGCCGATGGCACGCGCCTGATCGCGCCCGACATCGTTCAGATTGCGCTGTGTGGCGCAATCATCAATGTCGAATTGCGGGGGATCACCGAACCCCGGTGCCAGCGCATGACGAAGGAACAGCACATTGCCGTCAATCCTGTCGATAGCCTCGGCCAACGGCTCGGCCTGCGCGGCGGGTGCAGACAGCAAGGCCGGCATCGCCAGCAGGGTAGCCACCAAGAAGGCGCGAAAGCGGATCAGCGTGCGGAATTGTAAGTGAATGAAATACTGCCGTGCCATGCGGGGGATATGGGGATTTGACGGTGCGGTCACAACCGCGCGCGGTGGAGCCTCAGCCAAGATCATCCATCCAATAGGGGTTTGACCAGGCACATTGTCCTCTGGCGTCGATCGCGACAACGCGGAAGAAGGCACTGTTGAAATCCGCCAGATCAAAACGCGCCGTTGTCAGGCCGTCGCCTGCAACAAATTCGGCGCGGTGCCTGTCGCCAGCGAGGATGATCCGGTCCACCGGCGAGGTGCCGACATCAAGATTTGCGCCATCGATGGATATGTCGATGAAGTCGGGACCTGACGAAGCATAGTAATTACCGGCTTTCAATGAAGCGATGATGTCGCCGGCGGTCAGGCTGTCCGCCGCCACCATCACCCATCCGCCAAAGGCGTCTCCGGGAACATGATGCGAATCATCGGTTGCCGTCAGATGAACCCGGTCCCCTTCATTCAGCAGCAGGTCGAGCGTCGCGATGCCGCCGCCACGTCCCGCCTCGATGGCCGAGGAATGGTTGTAGATTTCCACCCCATGCGCGCCAGCCGCGGCCAGGCTGCGCGCCTCGTCATCGGTCAGGCTGTACCATTCGGGATGCGCGATGGTGACATAGGCCCCCGCCGCCACGGCGCGGGCGACAAGTTCAGGCCCGGTCTCGCTGCTGTCTGCCACCGGAAAATCCGCTGGCAGACCGTTGGCGACGATGTGCCAGAGGCCGTCCCTGTCATGCGCCTTTCCGGGGCAGTGAAGTTCGGCCGAGATGATGGTGATGAAATCCGCACTGTCGAAAGCTGTGGCATCGATGATGGTTGGCGCGCTGAAGCGCGGGTCGGTCCATAGATGTTCGGACAGGCAGGTGAAATCATAGCCGGCCTCGCGGTGCAGACGGACGACATCGGCCGGGCTGTTCTGTCCGTCGGAATGTGTCGAGTGACCATGCAGATTGCCGCGAAAGACACCGGCGGCCGAGGTGAAAAGCGTCGTTGCCATTGGAGCGCCCCTTCGGATTTGACATGGCGGTATCATCTGCGCCAATTGTCACGGCTTCGTGAAGTCCGGACGGAGTTTGCGTCAATTCACGCTGGCGGTCATCCCTGGTGGTGGTGACGAGACGGTGCCCTGACGACTGGCAAGAGCGGAGCCTGCCACAGCTGCGTTCGGAAAGAAAAGCTGGCTGCCATGTTTCTGGAACGCGGCGATGGCGGACTGCCCGTCGGCAGAGACAAGCCAGTCACGAAAATCCAGCGCGGCCTGATGTTTGATCATCGGGCATCGCGCGGGTGACACCGGGATGACGCCATACTGGTTGAACAGGTTCGGGTCGCCCTCGAACAGGATTTCATGGCCGGCCTTGTTGCCGAAGGCAAGCCAGGTGGCGCGGTCGCTAATTGTATAGGCCTCTGCCTGCACGGCGAAATTCAGCGTCGCGCCCATCCCCATGCCGGTCTCAAGGTACCAGCCGCTGTCGCCGGCATCCGGTATGTGGCCGCCGGCTTTCCACAGCCGGCGCTCGGCGCGGTTGGTGCCGCTGTTGTCGCCGCGCGAGGCGAAGTTCGCACCATGTGCGCGGATGGCCTGCATGGCCTCGCCAACCGTCTTCGCGGTGGCGATGCCGGCCGGGTCCTGCTGCGGGCCAAGAATGACGAAATCATTATACATCAGATCATGCCGCTCTGTGCCATAGCCGGCGGATACGAAATCCAGCTCCAGCTCGCGCGCATGCGCGATAACAATGTCGCCGTCGCAATTGCGCGCATTTTCCAGCGCCTGGCCGGTTCCCACCGCGACAACCTTCACCTCGATGCCGCTGATTGCCGCATAATGCGGCAGCAGATAGTCATACAGCCCTGAATTGTCGGTCGAGGTTGTCGATTGCAGAATCAGGGACGTGCCAGCCTGCGCCGGGGCGACAAGAAAACAGGCCACCAGAAGGGCGGCAAGGCCGGTCGTTCGATTGCGGCGACGCCTCAGCGCGTCATGTCCAAACCGAACGAGGTGATAACAGACACATGATACCATCGGTCCACTCACATCGTTGCGCACAGCAAAAGGTTTGCAGCGCCCAAGCTAGCGCACCGCATTTTATTGCAAAAGGTACAGATTGACGCGCCCCCATGATGAGCCCCCGAGACGCATCCCGGTGGCGCGGCGCCGGTGCGCGGTTGCGACACCTTGTGCCGGTGCGCGGTTGCGACACCTTGTCATTTGCCTGCCCGGCTGGTTTGCTCTTGTCTTGGCATCTATGCGCAGGCACGGGGGAGACCGTCATGACTTATCCAAACTGGCATCAGCGACCGGAACGGTTCGATCCCGAGACTGCTGTTCCCGGTCGGCTTGACGGTGAAGCCTTTGTGCGGGTTGCCGACCAGTTCATTTCGCTCGCCAATCAGCGCAACCGCAAGATCGACGCGACCGAGTTGCAGATGGTGATGCTGTTTGCGGCCGCGCGCTATGCGGCGCATGTCGGCAAGAATGTCATCGAGATGTCCGACCAGGAAGAGTTCATCAAACATATGACAGCGCAATATGCCGACATGTTGCGCGGTCATCTTGCCGACCCCAACGTCTGAGGCCCGGCAATGCAAGGCCCGGCAATGCAAGGGACGACAGATGTCATTCAAAAGGCGCAGGCTGCGCGGCGCGGCTGGCGCACGGTTGGCGCGGTGGCATGCTGGGTGATGATTATGACGGCGGCGGCATTGCCGGCCGGCGCCGATGTCGAACGCGGGCGCGAGGTGGCGGCGACGCATTGCACGCGCTGCCATGTCGTTGGCGACATAAATCCCTATGGCGGGATCGAATCGACCCCGTCCTTTATCGGCATGAAATATCTTGCCGACTGGGAACGCCGGTTCGAGGAATTCTATGTGCTGCCGCCACATCCGGCGTTGGTGCGGATCAGCGAGGTGAGTGCCGACCGGTCAAAGGAACGGCCGGCCTTTGTTCATGAAATCGTGCTGACGCTTGAGGATGTCGACGCCATCCTCGATTTTGTCAGGACATTGCCATCACCGGCCCGCTAGGGTGGCTTGCCGGTATCAGAGAGGACAGAAAGATGGGAACAGACAGGCGTGACGAGATGAGCGAGGACGAGATCGCCATGCGCAAATTCCTGAAGCAGCTTGGCGTGACAGCGCATCAGGAGCTTGAGGCGGCGCTGAAGGCGGCGGTTGCCGATGGCAAGATGGCCGCCGGCGCCGAGGTTGCGGTGAATGCCGAGGTGACGATTGCCGCCCTTGGTTTCACGCATCGCGTCGAGGGGACCCTCCTGACCCCGGATGACAATGGTTGAGATTGCCGAAGATGACGTGATCGCGGCGCTGCGGGAGGTGATTGACCCGTCGCAGGGACGGTCCGTCGTTGATCTCGGCATGGTCAGCGCGGTGCATGTCAAACAGACGAATATCAGCTTCGCGCTCGAGGTGCCGGCGCATCGCGGCCCGGCCATGGAGCCGGTGCGCCAGGCAGCAGAAAAGGCGGCCCGCGCGATCCCCGGCGTGACCAGCGCCACGGTCGTCGTGACGGCGCATTCCGGCACCGCTTCGACGGCAGATGCGGTGCCCGATGAAACCGTCGAGAAGGTTCATGAAATCAAGGTCAGGCGCTTTGTCGCTGTGGCATCGGGCAAGGGCGGTGTCGGCAAATCGACCACGGCGGTGAATCTGGCGATCGCCCTGCGGCTCGAAGGGTTGCGGGTCGGGCTGCTGGATGCCGATGTCTACGGGCCGTCGCTGCCCCGCATGCTGGGCGTCAGCGGCCGTCCCGCCGCGGCCGGCGGCGACATGGTGCGCCCGCTGGAAAATTATGGTGTGCATCTGATGTCGATGGGGCTTCTTGTTCCCGATGACACGGCGATGATCTGGCGCGGGCCGATGGTGCAGTCGGCGCTGACACAGATGCTGGACTCCGTCGCCTGGGGAACGCTTGACGTCATCGTGATCGACCTGCCGCCGGGAACCGGCGATATCCAGATTTCGCTGGCGCAGCAGGTCAGTCTTGCCGGCGCGGTCGTCGTCTCTACACCGCAGGACATCGCGCTTCTTGACGTGGTGAAGGCGATCACCATGTTTGACAAGGCCGAGGTGCCGGTGCTTGGCATGATCCAGAACATGGCCTACTGGTCCTGTCCTGATTGTGGGCGCACCGATCATATCTTCGGCAATGACGGGGTGACCGGCGAGGCATCGCGCCGCGGCATCGAGATGCTTGGCGAGATTCCGCTGTCGCTGGAGGTGCGGACCGGAGGAGATTCCGGCACGCCGGTGGTGGTCGCCAATCCGCGTTCGGTGCAGGCGAAAACCTACCGCCAGATCGCACGGCGCCTTATGGAGGTCGCCGATCTGCGGCGCGAGGAGGAAGAGGCATGAGCCTGTATTACGAGGAATTTCCGGCCGAGGATGGTGATGCGCCGCAACTGCCGCCGCTGCTGACCGCCATGCCGGTGCCGGTTGGCCAGGATGTTGCGGCAAAGGCGCTTGCCGCCGTCGCCACGGCCGAAATTGGCACTGTTCTGTATTCCGAGGAAACGAAACTCGTCGACATGGCAGTCATTCTTGGCCCGGAAGTACCGCTTCGTCGGGCCGGCCAGATGCTGTATGCGCTGATGATCGGCGCCGGTGATGCGATTGGCGCGCTGGCACCTCCCGAGGTTGTCGTGTCCTATCAGCTGCCGGGCTATATATTGCTCAATCGCGGTCGCGCCGGACGGGTGTGGGTGACTGCCGATCCGGCCGCCGGCCGCGAAGATGTCCCTGGCTGGATGGTCGCCGGGATGACCCTGGATTTGTCTGTGCGGACCGGCTCGGAAGATGTGTGGCATGACGATGGCGGGCTGGAATATACCTCGCTTGCCGAGGAAGGCGGCGGGTTCATTTCGCGCACGAGGCTGGTGGAATCCGTGTGCCGGCATTTCATGGCCTGGGTCAATCGCTGGGAGGATGACGGGTTCCGGCCGCTTCACGATCTGTGGGTACAACGCCTCCAGGAAGGCGCCGAGATGGTGCTTGCCGATGGCAGCATGGCTGACTGGGTCGGGCTGGATGAAGACGGGGCGGCGCTGATCAGGATCGACGGCCGCCCGGTTGGTCTTATCCCGACCGAGTTCGAGAGTGTGTGCGGGCCGGCCGAACTGTCCTCGGTGAGGGATATAACGTGAAGGACATATCGTGAAGGGCATTTTGTTGTGAAGCTGGCGCGCACCATCAGGTTTGATCCCTCCGATCTCAATGTCTTCCCGGCTGCCGCCGAGGAAGGTGAATGGGCGCTTGTTGGCACCTTCTGTTTCGCCGATATCGCGCCCGAGGCGCTGACCGGCAAGGTGAAGCAGGCCTTCAGCAACGGGTTTCTGGGAACCGGCTCGTTCGGGTTTTCGACATTGGTCAGTATTGTCAATGCCAGCGCGGATGATGTGGCGCGCCTGACCGACGAGGTGGCAAGCGCCTTTGTCGAACGGCTTGGCGCGCCCGACCTCGAGGTGGCGCGCGCCGCTGCCAGCGAGGAAATCGCCTTCATGGCCGAGCTGTGCGGGCAGCACAAAACCGGCACATTGCTGACAATTCAGCGCCAGTTCGGCGATGATGGCATTACCGAGAGTTTCCGCAGCCTGTCAAAGGCCGATTCATGCGCCGAGCAGAAAATCTGGACGATGGTTGCGGATGATGAATCCGCCAATACCGGATAAGGCCCGGCATCGCAAACCGAGGGAATGGACATGACACAGGATTTCTGGCTGACCTCGGGTTGGCATCTTCTTGACCGCGATACCGAGGGACGGCTTGTTCCCAGCGCCGATTTCATGCTGGCCTATTACGCCCGTGACGAGATCGCGCCGCAGGAGGAATCCTGCGCCGCCGAGCGCGCCCTGCATGCGCGGCTCAGCGAGGACCCGTTCGCCGAGGTGACGGAGGCGGATTTCGAGCCGATCATCGATCGTGATGTGGTCCATAATTACCGCGCGGTGCTGGCCTTTCGCGGCTTTCTGGCGCAATACCCGACATTGGAGGCTGCCTATATGGCGGTTGTTCGCGGTGTCAGGATCGACTTTCCGCCGCTGTTTCTTGAACAGCTGACGCAGATCATCCTTCGTAACATCCTTGACGGGGACACCGACACGCTGAAGATCCGGGCAGCGGAATGCCTGTTCCGCCAACAGACCGTGACACTGGATGATGGCCGCATCATGGTGGCCGACCATGCGACGGTGCAGCTCCAGGCCGGCATGGCGCGGATGCTCCAGGAAGGGCCGGCCCCTGACGAGGTCAGCATCGACATTCTCGCCACCGAGACGGCGGATGAATACTGGGCGCGTTCCGACATGTTCAACACCTCGGTCGATCTTGCCTTCACGCAGCCGGCTCTTGACGGGCTGTGCCGCGTGATGGAGGCCTGGATCGGCTATTTCCTCGGCGTGACGACCCGTATCCAGCCGATGCACGGGATCGAGGATGAAAGCTGGTCATGGCATGTCGGGCTCGACAGCGTCTCGAACGACCTGTTCAACGATCTCTATAGCGGGGCGGATGTCGGCGAGGACCGGTTGCGCGCGATCCTGTGCCTGTTCAAGCTTGAGGCGGAAGACGGTTTCATTTCCGAAATGGCCGGGCGGCCGGTCTATCTTGGCCTCGCCATGGATCAGGCTGGCAGCGTTCGCATGAAGCCACAGAACCTGCTTGCCAATTTGCCGCTGGCGACCAGCTGAACCGGGGCAGAGACCCTAGTTCATGTAGTCATCTGTTGTCCGTGGCTTGCGACGTTCGCCGACATCCATCAGCCTGTCATCCTTGTCGAACATCGCCTCGACCCGGCAATCCTCGCACATCTTCAGCATGTCGATCTGCCGCTCGCCACTGAACATGCTGTGGCCTGACAGCTTGTCGATCACGCGCTCGATCGAACGCGAGCTGCCAAAGGGCTTGCCGCATCCGGTGCAGTGGAAGGGTGTATCCTCGATCACCAGCTCGGCATTCATCGCGCTGTCGGCGAGGTTGAACTGCGGGACCAGCGAGATCACCTTTTCCGGGCAGGTGGCGACGCAGATGCCGCATTGCAGGCAGGCATCCTCGCGGAACAGCAGCTGCGGCGCATCGGGATTGTCCTGCAGCGCACCGGCCGGACAGGCGCCGACACAGGACAGGCAGATGGTGCAGTTGTCGGTATCGATCTCGACCCGGCCATAGGGCGCGCCCTCGGGGAGCGGGATCGCCGCCGGCGCGGTCTTCTGCGCGCTGGCAAGGCCACGCATCGCGAGGCGGGTGATGCCGCGCGGGCTGCCAAGCGGGCTGAACGGGGCCGGCTTGACCTTGCCTTTCGGGCGGGTGCCGCGCAGCCGCGTGGCCACCATGTCGGGATCGATATCATCGATCAGCACGAAGCGCGCCTCGTCATCCGCCCCGACTCCGGCCATCAAAGCGCGCGCCAGTTCGATCTGGCGGGCGATCTGCGGGGTTTCGTCCGGCTTGTTCGGATTGGCGAGAATGATCACCTGCTCATAGCCTTGCGCGATCGCCGTGACCAACAGGTCGTGACCGACCCGGCCGGTGCTGTGCATGGTCATCGGCAGCAGGTCCGCCGGCAGGCCTGGCCCGAATCGCGCGATCATGTCGATCATGCCGGCGCCGTGGCCACCATCGGCGAGGAGCAGGCGCGGTGTCTTGCCGCCAGCCTCCAGATAATGGTCGACGAGGTTTGTCATCTGCTGGCCGAACGCATCGGCCGCCGGAAGGTTGGTCTGTGCCGCGCCCGACGGGCAGACAGCGCCGCAAAAACCGCAGCCGCCACAGATGGCGGGGTCGATTTCGACCGTGTCGCCGGCGCTGATGATGGCGCCTGCCGGGCACACATCCAGGCAGCGCGAACAGCCATTCAGGCTGTTGCGCGAATGCGCGCAGAGATCCGGGTTGTAATCGATATAGATGGGCTTCTCGAAGGCGCCGATCATCTCGGACGCCTCGGCCGTCACCGTGGCCAGCCGCACCGGATCATCCGGGCTGACCCGGAAATAGCCGTCCCGCTTCTCCCATCCGGTAAACAGCGCCGGCGCACCGGTCATGTCGATGATCACGTCGCAGCCGGTCTCGATGCCGTCCTGGGGATCCTCGAACCGGAGCGCCGCGCGGCTGCTTGGCAGGGCTGAGCCAAAGCCGTCAATGACAAGTTCGAAGGCGGTGAAATGACCCCTGGCGCTGCGGATGGTGCCGCGCGTGACAAGGCCGGACATGCCGCTTGCCATGATGTCGTCTGTCGGCGCGGTGATCATGACCGTGACGCCAAGCGAGTCTTTCAGCCTTTCGGCCATTGCCAGCGCCGCATCGACGCCATTGCCGCGTGCGCCATCGGCATAGATCAGGCAGCGTCCGGTGGAAGTCAGTGTCAGGCTACGTGCCGCGGGTGCCATGTCGGTGGCGGCATGCAGAAGGGCGGCGATCTTGGGCAGCGCGGCGGCGCCGTCCTCACTCCACCCGGCGGCCTCGCGGATATTGATGAATTCGGGAGCGGGTTTGTCGGCCTCTTCGGCGATCTGTTCGAAAACCGCGCTTTCCTGCGTGCAGGCGACGATCAGCGGCTGGTCGCCGGACGCCTCGAGGGCGGTCTCGAAAGTCGCGATTCCGGATCGGCACAGTTCGGTCGCCACCGCGCAGCCGGCGGCCGCACCGCATGCCTTGCCGAGTTTGGCACCGTCAATATCCATGGTGCCACCGCAATCGCAGACAAGAATGTCACGCTCGGCGAGCTTCATCATCAGGGCCTCCCGGTCGAACAGTCGCAATCTGTTGGCGCAATCTGTTGGCGCAATCTGTTGGCGCGATGTTTTGGCATGTTCCCATTAATCGCGAATGGTGGCTACAGTAACGGAAATCTGAAAATTCTCACGCGCCAAATGATCCGGCGCGGGTGGGTTAAAAGGTCACGGGGCGTTCTGTCGGCGCTTCAACGGGGGAAATATGGCGAACGAGACAACACCGCAGACAAAGCATGTGCTGTATGGCGTCAGGGTGATTGTTGAAAGGCAACCGCTTGACAATGTGTGGCAGCCGTTCCGCTGGGTGATCAGCGACCTGCTGCCATTGCGGCCAGAGGCCGGCGGAGGGGCGCCGCCGATCAATAATACGCGCCTGCAGCGGCTTCGTGGTCAGGGTGGTGGTGCGGTGGCCGATGATCTGTTCTTCGCCGATGCCTTTCTCGACCTGCATCATGCCGAGGCCGAGGCCTATGCCGAAAATCTGGCCTCCAGCGATCCGGCCATATATCTCGTCCTTCGTTCCGGTGAGGATGAGGAGGAGGATGATCGGCCGGGGGATGATCTGCCGGGGGATGATGACGCGCCGGATATGCATGTCGCCGAACTCAGCCTGTCGCCCTACAACATCCAGGATTATGAGGATTGCGGCGAGGACCTGATCGAGAAATTGCCGCTGGCCGGCCCGATCCGCCAGTTTGTGGCGGCCTTTGTGGATGCGCATTACCACCCGGAACCCTTCAAGAAGCGCGTCCGTGACCGGGCCAATCTCGACGCGCGGGTTGGCGGTCGTGCCGATCCGCGGTTGCGGCGACAATAGCGGGGGGCGGCATGGCGGATGAAGATGACAGCCCGACCGGCCTGAGGCGATCGCTCTCGGCACGGTTGCGGCGCAAGGAACAGGTGGCGCGTGGCGAGGCCGTTCCCGACATGCCGGAAGATATGCAGCCACCCGGCGCGGCCGACCAGGAGGCCGAAGCGGACGAGGAGGCGGCGCTGTCGGATGAGGAGCTGCTGGCGAAATACGGGGTCGATGACCCGGAAGCGATCGAGGATGAGGAGAAGCTCGATTCGCTGCTGCAGGGGCAATTCCCCGACCGCATACGTCAGATGGCGCTGCGCCGGATGTGGCGTCTGAACCCGTTGTTCAGATTCGCCGATGAAATGGTCGAGTATGGCGAGAACTACACCGATGCGGCGACGGTGATCGACGGCATGCAGACCGCCTATCAGGTCGGCAAGGGCTATCTGCAGAAGGCCTTTGATGCCGCCGAGGATGATGCCGCCGAGGATGATGCCGCCGAGGATGATGCCGTCGAGGGTGATGCCGTCGAGGGTGATGGCGCCGAGGGTGATGGCGAAGGCATGGCGGGCGCGGAAGCTGAGGCCCCCGAAGCGGCCAGCAAACCGGCCGACTCCGCGACGGATGAGCATCGGGATGCCGCAAAGGCCCCGACCGGTGCGAATGATGCCGGCCAGACAGGCGACCCGGTCCCCATCGAGGGTGAATCCGAACCCGCACCGCCACCGCGGCCGAGTCGCATGACCTTTCGAAAGCCGGCGTGATGCACACCCTCAATGCCAGCGGCGGTCATGCACAGATCATCGGCTGAGGCGCCATGCGTCAGAAAGCCACAGAATATCTTTAGCGAAAAACAGGCCGATACGCGGTGGATTAAGCTTAACCATCTGGTTTGTATAGTATTTTTTAACCCAGATGTAATTGATAATGATTATCACTCGCACTCAAAGATTTTGCCTTTCCGGCAACACTCTTGATAGTCTTAACATGTGGGAGGGTGAATGTTGGTCAACTCAGCATTGCAAATTGATGGTACATCTTCAGCAGGGCTTCTGCCCGAGGATTCCTTGCGCGCCGACATGTATGAATTTCTGGCGTCGCTGCTTCGCGGTGAGCCGGGCGATGATCTGATCGGTCATGTCGCGGCATTGCAGGGCGACAGTTCGGCTATCGGATCTGCCAGTTCCGTGCTGGCGACACTCGCCACCAAAATCGCCAATGACGAAATACGCGACGAATATATGCGTCTGTTCATTGGCGTCGGCCGTGGCGAGATCCTGCCCTACGCCTCCTATTATCTGACCGGCTTCCTGAACGACAAGCCGCTTGCCAAGCTTCGCAACGAGATGCAGGCCATGGGGATCGAGCGTGCCGAGGGCGTGAAGGACCCGGAAGACCATATTGCCAGCCTGTTCGACATCATGGCCGGCCTTATTCGCGGCAGTTTTGGCGCGCCGAACGATCTGGCAGCGCAGGCGGCCTTCTTCAAGACACATATTGATCCCTGGGCGCCGCTGTTGATGCAGGACATCGAGGCGGCGAAGTCAGCTGTATTCTACGCGCCGGTCGGCACCATCGGCCGCGCGTTTCTGGAGATTGAAAGCGAAGCTTTCGACATGGATGAGGCGGGGTAGCGAGACGCCCCCGCAGCATGGCAGGCCGCGGCCTTATGCGGCGTCATTTTTGGAGGTAAAGAAAATGACAGACAACAAGGAGAAGACAGGCGTCGAGGATCGGCGTGACTTTCTCAAGAAAGCTGCCTTGTCGGTTGCAGCTGCCGGTACGGCAGCGGTTGCCAGCAAGACGGCATCTGCTGATGACGCATTGGAGGTGACCGGTTCTGGCTATCGCGAGACCGATCACGTCAAGGCCTTCTACAAGTCGGCCCGATTCTAATCAGCTTTTCAACTGGAGGAGACAACAATGCTTAAGAAGAAGAGGTCAGGGGTAGCGAATAGCCCCCAGTCATCGTCTTTTTTCGGCAAGGTTGCGGAAAAGGTTGTTGACCGTCGTGCATTCCTGCGCGGCTCCGGTCTCGCGATTGGTGGCGTCGCCACCGCGGTCGCGGTATCGGGCAGCAACGTTCGTCCGGCACAGGCATCTGTCGCCGGCGCAGCAGCTGAAATCAAGAAGACCGTCTGCACCCACTGTTCTGTCGGTTGTACCGTCATGGCAGAGGTTCAGAACGGTGTCTGGACAGGCCAGGAGCCCGGCTGGGACAGCCCGATCAACCTCGGTGCCCATTGTGCCAAGGGTGCCTCGGTTCGCGAAACCGCCAGCGGCGAACGCCGCCTGAAATATCCGCTGAAACTTGTCGGTGGCAAATGGACCCGCATGAGCTGGGACGAGGCCATCAACGAGATCGGCGACAAGATGCTGGAGATCCGCGAGCAGTCCGGACCGGATTCGGTCTATTGGCTGGGATCGGCAAAGAGCAATAACGAGCAGGCCTATCTGTTCCGCAAGCTCTACGCCTACTGGGGTTCCAACAATGGTGACCACCAGGCGCGTATCTGTCACTCGACCACGGTTGCCGGTGTTGCCAACACCTGGGGCTATGGCGCGATGACGAACTCGTACAATGACATTCACAATTCACGTGCGATATTCGTCATTGGTGGCAACCCGGCCGAGGCGCATCCTGTGTCTCTGCTTCACTTGCTAAAGGCCAAAGAGCAGAACAACGCGCCACTGATCGTCTGTGACCCGCGCTTCACGCGCACGGCAGCGCATGCCGATGAATATGTCCGCTTCCGCCCGGGTGCCGACGTCGCCCTGATCTGGGGCATCATGTGGCACATCTTCGAAAACGGCTGGGAGGACAAGGAGTTCATCCGTCAGCGCGTTTACGGGATGGAAGATGTTCAGGCCGAGGTTGCGAAATGGACCCCGGAAGAGACCGAGCGTGTGACTGGTGTTCCCGGCTCGCAGCTGCGCCGCGTGGCCCAGCTGATGGCCAACAACCGCCCCGGCACCTTCATCTGGTGCATGGGTGGCACGCAGCACACCAACGGTAACAACAACACCCGTGCCTACTGCGCGTTGCAGCTGGCTCTCGGAAACATGGGCGTTGCCGGTGGTGGCGCAAACATCTTCCGTGGCCACGACAACGTTCAGGGCGCCACCGACTTCTGCGTTCTGTCGCACTCTCTGCCAGGCTATTACGGCCTGTCGGCAGGTGCCTGGAAGCACTGGTCGCGCGTCTGGGGTGAGGATTACGAGTGGATCAAGGCCCGCTTCGACTCCATCACCGGCAAGGACGGCAAGGCAAAGAGCCTGATGAACCTGAAGGGCATTCCGGTGTCTCGCTGGATCGACGGTGTTCTTGAAGACAAGGACAACATGGATCAGCCTGACAATGTCCGGGCCATGGTCTTCTGGGGTCACGCGCCGAACTCGCAGACTCGCATGAAGGAAATGAAGACGGCGATGGAAAAGCTCGACCTGATGGTCGTGGTCGATCCATATCCGACCGTTTCCGCTGTCATGTCCGACCGTACAGATGGCGTCTATCTGCTGCCGGCAACGACACAGTTCGAGACCTACGGGTCAGTGACTGCGTCGAACCGCTCGCTGCAGTGGCGTGAAAAGGTCATCGAGCCGTCCTTCGACTCGCTGCCTGATCACACCATCATCTACAAGTTCGCCAAGAAGCTGGGATTTGCCGACCGCATGTTCCGGAACATCTCGGTGAATGATGATGAGCCGCTGATCGAGGACGTGACCCGCGAGTTCAACAAGGGCATGTGGACAATCGGCTACACCGGCCAGTCGCCTGAGCGCATGAAGGCGCATATGGCGAATCAGCACGTCTTCGACAGGACGACGTTGCAGGCTGTCGGTGGCGAGCTTGACGGTGAATATTACGGCCTTCCGTGGCCGTGTTGGGGTACCGCCGAAATGGGTCACCCGGGCACGCCGCTGCTGTATGACACAAACAAGCCGGTTGCCGAGGGTGGTCTTTGTTTCCGCGCCCGTTTCGGGGTCGAGCATGAAGGCAACAACCTGCTTGCCGAAGGCTCCTACCCGGTCGGATCTGAAATCAAGGACGGCTATCCCGAGTTCACCATGGGTATGCTGAAGAAGCTTGGCTGGGACGGCGATCTTACCGCTGAAGAGCGCGGCGTGATCGACGGCATTGCCGGTGACAAGACGAACTGGAAGGTCGACCTCTCGGGCGGCATCCAGCGTGTTGCCATCAAGCATGGCTGTGCACCGTTCGGCAACGCCAAGGCACGGGTCAAGGTCTGGACGTTCCCGGATCCGATCCCGCTTCACCGCGAGCCGCTCTACACGTCGCGCCGTGATCTGGTTGCGGACTATCCGACCTATTCGGACCGCAAGCTGTATCGTCTGCCGACACTGTACAAGTCGATCCAGGATGTCGATCACTCCGGCAACTATCCGATCATTCTGACCTCCGGTCGTCTGGTCGAATATGAAGGTGGTGGTGACGAGACCCGGTCGAACCCGTGGCTGGCCGAACTGCAACAGGACATGTTCGTCGAGATCAACCCGTTCGATGCGAACGGCAAGTCGATCCGCAATGGCGACATGGTCTGGGTGAGCACGCCGGAAGGCGCGCGCATCAAGGTGATGGCCATGGTGACGGAGCGTGTCGCACGCGGTGTTGCCTTCCTGCCATTCCACTTCGGTGGTCACATGGAAGGTAAGGACCTGCGGTCGAAATACCCGGAAGGGGCAGACCCGTATGTCCTTGGTGAAGCCGCTAACACGGCGATGACCTACGGTTATGACTCGGTAACCCTCATGCAGGAGACGAAATGTTCTCTCTGCGAAATTGAACGTGCGTAAGGGAGGCACTGATGGCAAGAATGAAGTTTCTTTGTGACGCAGAGCGCTGCATCGAATGTAATGCCTGTGTCACCGCCTGTAAGAACGAGCACGAGGTGCCGTGGGGTGTGAACCGCCGTCGCGTGGTGACCATCCAGGACGGCAAGCCTGGTGAACGTTCGATCTCGGTTGCCTGCATGCACTGTTCGGACGCGCCTTGCATGGCCGTCTGTCCTGTCGATTGCTTCTACCAGACCGACCAGGGTGTGGTTCTGCATTCGAAGGACC
This sequence comes from Alphaproteobacteria bacterium, assembly GCA_009920665.1. Taxonomy (GTDB): domain Bacteria; phylum Pseudomonadota; class Alphaproteobacteria; order Puniceispirillales; family Puniceispirillaceae; genus UBA8309. Next base: position 16,628 of record RFZL01000018.1, read on the forward strand.
TGTGCATTGGCTGTGGTTACTGCTTCTACGCGTGCCCGTTTGGCGCGCCGCAGTACCCGCAGGCTGGCAACTATGGATCGCGTGGCAAGATGGACAAATGTACCTTCTGCGCCGGTGGTCCGGAGGATGACATGAGTCAGTCCGAGTTCCAGAAGTACGGCCGTAACCGTCTGGCCGAGGGCAAGCTTCCGATCTGTGCGGAAATGTGCTCGACCAAGGCGCTTCTGGCCGGCGATGGCGACCAGGTCTCGAACATCTTCCGCGAGCGTGTTGTCGCCCGCGGGTTCGGATCCGGCGCCTGGGGCTGGGGCACGGCCTACTCGATCAAGAGCTGACAGGCTGTCACAAAATCAGGCTCCCCCGCATGCGCGGGGGAGCCTTTCAACCAGAGATTCAACGGACTATCGTGCTGCGCCGTGAACCGGCGGGCCGGAGGAGCTGGACGTCATGACCGGTCAAAAACTTGCTGGCATGCTCGCGCTGATCGCTGTTGCCGGATTTCTGCAGGCCTGCGAACAGGAAGAGCGTGGCCGGATCCTGCAATATGAGAAGGGGACCTATCTTGGTCCTGCTGATCAGTCGCTTTCGAATGAACAGCTTCGTGAAATCGAAGTCAGGACAAACCTTCAGGCCTGGTACTAGGGGCCAACAGCCGGGGCGCCCTCGGGCTGCCGGTACCATAAGGGGTGATATCATGATGCAAGCAAACGCATTCAGAATTCTCGCGCTGCTGGCCGTGCTGCTTTGCGGTGCCACAAGCCTGCCGACCGACGCCGCGGCGCAGCAGGCAGGTGCCGTGCCGGGCGACGCGCTGGGGTTGAACTCCGACACCGATCTGTGGCGGTTTGTGCGGACCGGCAATGCCGGCAGCACGCAGATGAAGAACGAACTTGCCGCGGTGATGATCCAGTCGGAAGGTGACAATTATCGTGCAATCCGCAATGGTCCGATCTCTGCCTTCGGCGGAATCGGCCTTATCATCGTCATTTTCGTGCTTGGGCTGTTCTACATGGTTCGCGGCAGGATCAAGATCGACAGCGGGCCGTCCGGCGCCACCATTCTACGGTTTGCGACCATCGACAGGTTCGCCCATTGGCTGATGGCGGGCTCGTTCATCATCCTCGGTATTACCGGTCTGAACATGCTTTATGGCCGTTATGTGCTGTTGCCGGTGATTGGCAAGGACGCCTTTGCGGCGCTGACCGCAGCTGGCAAATATGCGCATAATTTCCTGGCCTTTGCCTTCATGGCGGGCCTTGCGCTGTCCTTCCTCCTGTGGGTTCGCCACAACATCCCGAACAAGGTCGACTGGCAGTGGATCAAGATGGGTGGCGGCATCGTCAAGAAAGGTGTTCACCCTCCGGCCAGGAAGTTCAATGCCGGGCAGAAGATCATTTTCTGGGCGGTGATGATTGGCGGCCTGTCGGTCAGCATGTCGGGGATCGCGCTGATGTTCCCGTTCCAGACGACGATGTTTGGCGACACATTCGCGCTTCTGAACGGGTTTGGCTTCAGCCTGCCAACCGATTTCACGCCGTTGCAGGAACAGCAGCTGAACCAGCTGTGGCACGGTTTTGTATCGCTGGTGCTGATCGTCATGATCATGGCCCATATCTATATCGGTTCGGTTGGCATGGAAGGCGCGCTTGATGCGATGAATTCCGGCCATGTCGATCGCAACTGGGCCAAGGAGCACCACAGCCTCTGGGTCGAGGAAGAAGACCAGAAGGCTGCCAAGCCGGCGGAATAAACCGACCGGCATCGGGTGACATTGTGGCACGCCATGCATGGCTGACATCATCAAGGCCGTCCGGAAGTCTCCGGGCGGCTTTGCTTGTGCTTGTTTTCTGGATCGCCGGTGTCAGCACGGTGCAGGCGTTCGACCGCTACACGGCGCATGGGGGTCCGGTTCGCGACCTGACGCTGTCGCCGGATGGCAGCACCCTCGTTTCGGCGAGTTTCGATTATTCGGCGGTCATCTGGCAGGCCCCCGACATTACCGAGCGGAACGTCCTCTTTGCGCATGAGGCGGCGGTGAACACTGCCAGATTTGCCCCGGATGGCAGCCTGCTGGCGACGGCCGGCGATGATGGCAGAATCTATCTCTGGCCGCAGAGCATCCTTGGTGAGGAAGACCCGCAACCGGTCATTCTGGCCGGCCATCGGGGCAAGATTGTCAATCTGGCCTTCTCGGATGATGGCAGGCTGCTGGCTTCGGCCAGCTGGGACGGGTCGATCGGGATCTGGCCGCTCGATGGCGGGCTTGCCTCCGCTGCCGAGGGCAGCCGGTTCATCCGCGGTCATGACGGGCCGGTGAATGGCGTGCAGTTCTCGGCCGATGGCGAACATCTCTACAGCGCCGGCTATGATGGCCAGATTCGCAAATGGCGGCTGGCGAACGGTGAGTATCTGCGCAGTGTGGTGCGCAATGGCTGGAGCGTGTCGGTCTTCGCCATTGACGAGGCGAATGACATCGTTGCCTACGGGTCATCCGACGGCACGATGAATGTTGAAAGACTGTCCGATGGCGCCGAGGTGATACGGCTTGGCGATGAACGGGTGCCGGTGCTGGCGATCCACGGCAGCCCGTCATACGAGATGCTTGCCTTCGGCAATGCCAAGGGGCGGGTCGTCGTGATTAACACCGCCGACTGGTCGATTGTCCGCGATTTCAATGCCGCCAACGGTCCGGTCTGGTCGGTGGTGATCATGCCTGACGGCAAGTCTCTGGTTGTCGCCGGGCTGGATGATTTCATCACGCGCTGGGAATTGTTCGAGTTTCCGCCGGAATTTCTGGAACGCCCGGGGCCGGCGCGCCGGTTCCACCCCGCCACCGCCATCAGCAATGGTGAAAAGCAGTTTGCCCGCAAATGCAGCGTCTGCCATACGCTGAGCCCCGACGGCAAGCGCCGTGCCGGGCCGACGCTTTTCGGTGTGTTCGGCCGGATGGCGGGCACGCTTGAAGGCTATCCCTATTCAAAGGCTTTGTTGGACTCCGACATTGTCTGGAACGAGGAGACCATCAACCGCCTGTTCGACGATGGCCCGGATGTGGTGACACCGGGAACGAAGATGCCGATCCAGCGGATGAAGAACGCGCAGGACCGGATTGACCTTGTAACCTTCTTGAAAATGGCCACCAAAGAGACAATAGTTGAGTAACGGGCGCGGTGTGGCCGATGCCCGTCAGGGAGACAGAGATGAAAATGTTCCTTATCAGTTCCGGCGTTGCCGTCGTGATCGCGGTGGTCGCCTTTTACATGCTGCAGTCAACCGGCATGGACACCGCATCGGTTCTGTCCGGACCGGATGTCCGGCTTTAGGCGATATCTGACAGACCGCTGCCGCCGCTTTGCCGTCGCCAGCCTGTTCTTCAGTCTGGTGTTCAGCCTGTGTTGCGGAATGCTGCCGGGACCGGCGTGGCAACCGGCACTGGCTGATCACGGGCCGGCCACCTGGCGCGCTGCCGTATCATCGATCATTGTTGTGGAACCGACCTGGCCCGGTTATGGCCGTCCCGGATTCGGGGCGCCGCCGGGGACTGCGCCGGCCGGTACCGGAATCTATTTTGGTACCGGCGCCGAGACGCGTTATATCCTCACCGCGGCGCACGTCATTGCGCGCGCGGTCAGGGTCGAGACGGTGGATTCCGATGGCCTGCGCCATGACGCCGAAATTATTGCCATTGATGGCGCCCGTGATCTCGCGGTGCTGAAAACCGGCCTGCCGGCACCGCCCATCGCGTTGCGCCGCACCGATCCCGAGGTGGGCGCGCATGTCTGCGCCATCGGCAACAGTTTCGGTCTTGGTCTGAGCTTCAGCTGCGGCGTCATTTCGGCGGTGCATCGCCGTAATGTCGGTTTCAACGCCGTTGAGGATTTCGTGCAGACCGACGCGGCGGTCAATCCGGGGGCGTCAGGCGGCGCACTTGTCGACCCGCAAGGCCGCCTTGTCGGGCTGATTGACGGGATTTTCACCAAGGAGGCCGATATCGACGCCGGGGTGAATTTCGCCGTGTCGGTTCCGATGATCCTCGAATCCCTGGGCTCGCTGCGGGAAATCCATCCCGACATTCCGCTGATCGACTAGCCCGGTCGGGCCGCTAGCGCGGGATATAGTCGGCCTTCCATTTCAGCACCACATTGAAGGACACCGAAATCCGCGGCACCTCGGCCATGTTCGGATGCACAAGATGGTGCAGGAAGGCCGGCCAGAGAAGCAGGTCACCGCCAACCGGCAGGATACGATGTTCCGGGTCGACCTGACCGTCACCGCGAATGGCGTTCATATTGGCCTGTGGGCGCGGGTCGAAAAAACTGATCGATGCCGGGTTCAGATCGGATCTGTAGGTTTCCGCATCGGTCTGGTCGGGGACGTTCACGTAGTAGGTTCCCGACAGCCAGGAATGCGGGTGGTTGTGGAGATTGTGGTAGTCACCGCGGAAATTCACATTGCCCCAGCCCTGAAGCGTCCATTCAAGCTGATAGTCGATTCCCGCCGCCGCGGCATAATCAAGCACGGCCCGGTCACAGCATTGCCGCAGCCACTGAACCGCCGGGTGGTCCATGGTGAACAGGTTGTCGGCCGTGTAATCCACCGTCATGTCGTCGATTTCGGCGTTACGCTCCATGATCACCGCCGACAGCGCCGGATTGGCCATTTCGGCGCCGGGGAGGCGGACGCGCATGAACTGCGTCGGCCAGAGATTCAGGATTTGCGGTTGTCCCTCGGCGGGGGCTGTGTCGTCCATGATGGAGGCTCCTCGGCATCAGAATATGGCATCAGGATAGCCCCAAAGCGCGGCTGGCAACAGCGGGGCATTGCCGCAGGGACGGATCATCCGGCGGCCGGCTATGACGAATCCACTGGCAAGCTGTCTTGCCCAAGGCCCTGCGAAAATGCTTTGCTTGATGGTGGTGCTTGCCAGCGTGACGATCATCCGACATCACGCGGTGGGTAGGGACGGGTTGAGGATGTGGTGACATGGCACAGACGGCAGGGCAGTCATACGTACCGCCAGAGGGTGATGGCGCGGCTGACCGTCAATCTGTCGATGGCGACACGCCGCTTACCGATGCCCTGCTGGACCAGTTCTCCGCCTATTATCTGGTGACCGTTCTCGCCATCAGGGCACTTGAGGAGGCGCGCCGCCAACATGCGCTTGCCGAGACCGGATAAAACCCTGCCACCTCCCTTTATTGTGACTGATAGGGGCTTGCGTTGCATAACCATGCGTGCGTCCCTCGATTGTATTGAATAAAGTGAAAAAGCCTCGAACAATATGGATGGAGACGGTCGATAGCAGAGGTTTTCAGGATGGAATTCGACTTCATTATTGTCGGTGCCGGTTCGGCCGGCTGTGTGCTTGCGAACCGGTTGTCGGAGGATGGACGGCATCAGGTTGCACTGTTCGAGGCCGGGGCGCGGGACACCAACCCCTGGATCCATATCCCGGTCGGATATTTCAGGACAATGGGCAACCCGGCAACGGACTGGTGCTATCGGACCGAGGCTGATCCCGGGCTGAACGGGCGTGCCATCAACTGGCCCCGTGGGCGCGTTCTTGGCGGCAGCAGCTCCATCAACGGGCTTCTTTATGTTCGCGGCCAACCGCAGGATTTCGACCATTGGCGACAGCTTGGCAATGTCGGCTGGGCATGGGATGACGTGATGCCGCTGTTCCGCCGCTCCGAAAACTGGGAGGGGGCGAGAGCGGATGTGGAAACGGATTCGGATGTAAGGGGTCGGGGTGGTCCGCTGAATGTCTCGGCAAGCCGGGTGTCGCGTCCGGTCATCGATGCCTGGGTCGAGGCAGCGACCACGCTCGGTTATCCGCGCAATGACGACTATAATGGCGAGGATCAGGAGGGTGTCGGTCATTTCCAGATGACGATGCGCAATGGCCGGCGCTGCAGCAGCGCCGCCGCGTTCCTGAAGCCGGCCCGCAAGCGCCGCAATCTTCATATCTTCACCGGTGCGCAGACCGAGCGTGTGATCATCGAGGGCAAACGGGCATCCGGCATCCGGGTGCGTCGTGGCAACGATCTGGTCGAGGCGTGGGCCCGCCGCGAGGTTATCCTGTCGGCTGGCGCGCTTGGGTCCCCGCATCTCCTGATGTTGTCCGGCATCGGCGCTGGTGGTGAATTGCAGCAGCATGGCATCACAGTGCTGAAGGATTTGCCGGGCGTTGGCAAGAATCTGCAGGACCATCTTCAGGCCCGTCCGGTCTACAGGACCACCGCCAGCACGATCAACAGCGAGACTCGCCACCCGCTGCAATATCTCGGTATTGGGCTTGAATATGCATTGCGGCGCACCGGTCCGATGGCGATGGCGGCCAGCCTTGGCACGGCGTTCCTGAAGACACGGCCGGAGCTGGAAACCCCCGATATCCAGTTTCATGTCCAGCCCTTCAGCGCCGACCGGCCTGGCGAGGGAACACATGAATTTTCGGCCTTTACCGCCTCGGTGTTGCAACTCCGTCCGGAAAGCACCGGTCATCTGGCGCTGAAATCGGCCGCGCCTGATGACCATATCGCCATCAATCCGAATTATCTGGCGACGAAGACCGACCGCGACACGCTGGTTGCCGGGATCAAGATCGCCCGCGCCGTCTGTGCCGCCGACCCTGTCGCCGCGATGATTACCGGCGAACATGCGCCCGGCCCGTCGGTGGCGGTGGATGATGACGCGGCGATTCTCGAATGGGCCCGCAACACGGCGACAACGATCTATCACCCGACCGGCACCTGCAAGATGGGCAGCGATCCGATGGCGGTGGTCGATGCAAGGCTACGTGTTCATGGAGTCGAGGGCTTGCGTGTCGCCGATGCCTCGATCATGCCGGTGATCACCTCGGGCAATACGAATGCGCCGGCCATCATGATTGGTGAGAAGGCATCCGACATGGTGCTGGAGGATGCGATGTGAGTTTCGAGACGGTCGCCAGCATCCTGCAGATCATTTTCGCCGATATCATCCTGTCGGGTGACAACGCGCTGGTGATCGGTATGGCCGCCGCCGGCCTCGCGCCGGAATTTCGCCGCCGCGCCATCATGATGGGCATGATGATGGCGGCTGTGATGCGGATTGTCTTCGCTGTCATCGCCTCGTTCCTGATCTCGATCAAGGGAATCCTGCTGCTTGGCGGGCTGCTTCTGGCCTGGGTGTGCTGGCGCTTCTACAAGGATCTGAAGGACTTCAACGCTGGCGAGCTGGCAGGCCCGAAGGAAGGCGAGACGCCAAAGAAATTCGGTGCCGCGCTGGTGACCATCATGCTGGCCGATATCTCGATGTCGCTGGACAATGTCGTCGCTGTCGCGGCGATCGCGCGCGAGGATACACGGCTTCTGGTCTTTGGACTGGCACTGGCCATCTTCATCATGGCTGTGTTCGCCTCGCTGATCATGAAGGTGATGGTGAGCTATCGCTGGCTGTCCTGGGCGGGGCTGGCGTTCCTCGTCTATCTGACAGCTGTCATGCTGCATGACGGGGCACGGGATTTGGGCTGGCTTTCAGCATGAAGATGGCCATGGAAAAACTGGCTTTTGCGAAACGGCAGCCCGGGAAGATCTGGCCGGGACCAAAGAAAGGGCCGGGAGACCAAAGAAAGGAATGTGATTGAGGTAGGGGCGTCGCGGAGCCTTTGGCGACGTTGCAACATTTTCGTACCGCGAAGGCGATAGAGAGCAGGGAGGACAAAATGTCTAAACTCTTGACCATTGTCGGCGCGCAGATCGCCGGCTTTGCTGCGGGCGCAATCATGATGACCAGTGCCATGGCGGCAACAACCTTGAAGATCCAGCTGGCTGTGCCGCTGAGTGCGGATGAAGCTGTCATGGTCAACAGCTTCGCCAGCGATGTCGAGGCCCTTACCGAAGGCGAGGTGAAGTTTGAACTGCTGCCGGCGGGCGCCGTTGTCGGTGTCGGCCTATTTCCTGAAGGGCGTCGTGCCGGACTGGGATCTGAAGGATATCTATCTTGGAATGATGCAGTTCATGGTCATCCAGCTGATCGGATTGACCCTTATCTTCATCTTCCCGCAGCTGGTGCTGTGGCTTCCCGCAATGATCTATGGAGATTGAGCCGGTCATGACCCGCAAGCTGCCCGAGGAACGGTCCGGCATAGCCATGCCGGCGCGCCGGCATTGGTGACCGGCGCAACCGCATCTGCCTGGGTGCCTTGCGAGGCGCCGCAGACAGGTCGTCAGGCGCTGACGGCCTTCATGAAGCGATCACGAATGACAACCGGGTCCATTGTGATCACCGGCATCTTCGCGTTGCCGCTCTCACATTTGCAGACAATGATTGTCATCTCGCCGGAGTCCAGCGCCTCCTGAAGCACCCGTCCTGTATCTTCAGCGGCACATTCCACCACAGTCTCGCAACCACAGGCTTCTGCCACTTTGGCAAGCGAGGTCTTGCGTCCGGCATAGGTCGGCTGATCGCCGGTCGAGCCGTAGGAGCCATTATCGATAATCAGCAGGATGAAGTTGCCAGCCGGGTTGTTCGCGATGGTTGGCAGTGTTCCCAGATTGGTCAGAACCGATCCGTCACCATCAATCGAAATGACCGGTTTTGGCTGCGAGAGCGCAAGTCCCAATCCAATTGAAGACGCCAGCCCCATGGTGCCAAGCATATAGAAATTGCTTGGCTGGTCATCGATGGCATGGAGTTCCTGGCTGGGAATGCCGATGTTGCAAACCACCAGCTGATCGCGAAGGATAGGCGCGATTTCCTTCAGTATCTCGGATCGAATCATCTCAATATCCTCCCCAGAAGGATGCATCTGTCAGAATGGCAACCGGTTTGTTGCACATGAATGTGTATTTGATGATCTTGTCCAACTCCTCAACATCATCCCGGTGATGAAAGTGATAGGTCGGGATGTGAAGCTGCGCCAGCAAGGCCTTTGTGTGGACAGCCATCTCGACCTGACACGCAACAGGCTCGCCAAGTTCACCGCGATAGGAAATCAGCATCGGCAGCGGCATCCGGTAATATTGTGTGAGCGTCGCCAGGGTGTTGATTGTCACGCCGATGGCTGTGTTCTGCATGATGATCGCGGGACGCTTGCCCCCCATGAACGCGCCGGCGCACAAACCCATACCCTCATCTTCCTTGTTGGACGGGATATGATGGATTTCCTCGCGCGCATCAATTTCGTCAATGACCCCGGCCAATTGTTTGCACGGCACTGTTGTAACGAAGGATACATCATTCGCGACAAAGTCATCGACGATCCTCTTGTTGATATCCTCTTGCATGTGTCTCTCTGTAACCTTTTCCGTGAGATGAAAACCGGAGTTCAATAGTCTGTGAATACTACCGCCAACCGGCGCTGGAGCCTATGGGGCCAGAATGATTTTTGGTGATGCCACCCGATGGGCCCGGAGATCGGAAAAAGCTGCCGCACCATCCTTGAGGTCGCGCATTTCCATCCAGTCCAAGCTGCCGAGATCACCATTGAAGATCGCCGCGGCGGTATTGCGGAAATCTTCGGATGTGTAGGTATAGGTGCCCATAAAGGTGATTTCCTGCAATGTCAGGCGCCGTGAATCGATGCCGCCACTTGCTTCCCCAAGGCCGATATGAACAATCACGCCGCCCGGGCGGGCATGTTTGCAGGCCATTGCGCGGCTCGCGGCATAACCGACGGCATCGACAACGATGTTGAACTGGCTGTCTGACTCCAGCCTGTCCGGTTCGATGGCCCGGTGCCCGCCTGCCTGTCCGATGCCTGCCTGTCCGATGATTGCGCGGCGATCGGCATTCGGTTCGAGGATTACAATGTCCTCCACTCCGAAATGGGCAAGACTGAGGGCGCTGCCAAGCCCGATGGCGCCGCCGCCAATCACCAGCGCCGAGGTGCCACGCGGTGACACAAGGTTGATCGCAAGGCGTGAGGCATGCCATCCGCATGCAAGTGGTTCGGCGAGGGCTGCCTTTTCGAGCGGCACATGATCGGGAACGGTGATGACATTGACCTCCGGCATGGACAGCCATTGGGCAAAGGCGCCCTCACGGGGCGGCATGGAAATGATCTGGCGGCTGGCGCAAAGATTGTCGCGACCGGCGACACAGTCGGCGCAGGTCCCACATGTGACCAGCGGATTGACAGTCACACGCTCGCCGTCACGTGAGCCGCCGGAAATGGTGCCTGCCGCTTCATGCCCCAGAATAAGTGGTGCCGGCCGGCGCTCGTCATGTCCAAGATAGGCGTGCATATCCGACCCGCAGATGCCGCATGCATTGACGCGGATCAGGACCTCGCCATCCTGTAAGACCGGATCCGGCGCATCCCGAAACCCCATACTTTCGGGACCATCATAGATAAGAGCTTTCATTTTGCCATGAATCCTCCGTCAACCATCAGCACCTGGCCAGTCACATAGCTGGAGGCATCGGAACACAGAAACAGAAGTGGCCCGTCCAGATCCCCCAGCTCGCCGTTTCTGTTCATACAGGTCTGCGCGGCGTTGCGTGCCGCCCGTTCGCCATCGGCGAACACCGGGGCCGTAAGTTCGGTGGGAAAGAATCCGGGGCCAATGGCGTTGGCGGTAATGCCGTGCCGTGACCAGGCCTCGGCCATGGCGCGGGTAAGCTGGGCGATGGCACCCTTGCTGGCGCCATAGGCAATGCCGCCGGGGAAGGCGCGAAATGTCTGTAGTGAGGCAAAATTCACAATTCGGCCCCACCCTCTGGCCTGCATTTGTGGCACCAGTGCCTGACTGAGAAAGAAGGGTGCCGATAAGTTCAGGGCAATGGTGGCGTCCCACCCTTCGTGTGTCACGTCATCGGCTGTCTGACGCAAATTGACCCCGGCAGCGTGGACAATGATGTCTGGCGCGCCAAAAGGAGCGCTGATGGACGCTTTCAGCCTGTCCAGATTGTCCCGGTCAGCAACATCCGCAACAACAAACGCTGCGTTCTCGCCGCTTGTGGCCTGCCATTGCGCCAGGCGTGACTCGCGCCGCGCTACGCCGACAACCTGCGCGCCAGCCGCCAGCAATGTCTCTGCGGCCCGCAATCCAAGGCCGGAACTGGCACCGGTGACGCATGCAATCTTGCCAGTCAGGTCAAAGAGGCTGATGGGATCAGTCATTTGCGGACAGATCAAAGGTTTCATCCGGAAAATATTTCGCCAGCCTGACATCGGCTGCACGGGCGTGGCCTTCCATACCTTCGAGACGTGAAATGCGCGCTGTCGCTTCGGCGATCTGTTTCGCGCCGTCACGTGTGGATTTCTGCCAGGTCACGATTTTCATGTATTTGTGGACCGACAATCCTCCGGTGTAGCGGGCCGCCCCGGATGTTGGCAGCACGTGGTTTGTGCCTGACGCCTTGTCACCATAGGAGACGGTTGTCTCTTCACCGAGGAACAGCGAGCCATAACAGGTCAGGCGGCCAAGCCACCAATCGAGGTCCTCGGCCTGGACCGTCAAATGCTCCGGCGCGTATTCATCGGAAGTGGCCGCCATTTCCTCGCGGTCCTCGCAAAGGATCACCTCGGCATAGTCGCGCCATGCGGCTGCTGCATTGTCACGATTTGTCTCGGGAAGATCATCGATCAGGGCCGGCACCAGCTCCATGACCTTCTCCGCCAGCGGCTGGTCATCTGTCACCAGCCAGACCGGCGAGTTGTAGCCATGTTCGGCTTGCGATACCAGATCTGTGGCGACAATCAGGGGATCGGCCGTCGCATCGGCAAGGATCAGGCTGTCTGTCGGGCCGGCAATCATGTCGATACCGACGCGGCCGAAGAGAATCCGCTTTGCCTCGGCGACAAACTGGTTGCCGGGGCCGACAATGATATTCGCCCGCGGCAGGCCGAACAGCCCAAAGGTCATCGAGGCAACACCCTGGACGCCACCCATCGCCATGATTTTGTCGGCGCCGCAAATACGCGCCGCGAAAATGATCGCCGGGGCAATGCCGACGCCGGGCCGCGGCGGGGAACATGCGATGATGGATTCGCAGCCGGCCACCTTGGCCGTGGTGACGGTCATCACCGCGCTGGCGATATGGCTGTAACGGCCGCCCGGGATATAACAGCCGGCGGCGTTCACCGGAATGGCACGCTGGCCAGCCACAAGACCGGGCACGATTTCATACTCGAAATCGGCGATTGTTTTCTTCTGCTGCTCGGCAAATCGGCGGACATTGTCGTGCGCAAAGCGGATGTCGTCCTTCAATTTCTCGGGGACCAGATCACACGCAGCGTCGATTTCCTCGGGCGTCAGGATGATGTTGCCATCATATTTGTCGAATCTTGCCGCATATTCCAGCGCCACAGCGTCGCCACCAGCTTCGATATCGGCAAGAATTTTCTGAACAGTCGCCGTGACATCCGATGCGTCGGTTGTGGATGTGCGATGCGACTCTTTCAGATATGTGCGTGTCATTGTCTGGAAACCCTATCGGTAAATTTCAGGCAGCAGGCTTGTCGAGATTGCCGGTACGAACGCGATCAGCAACACAACGACAAGCATGCAAAGAACGAATGGTACCGCGCGCGCGGCGATTTTCAGGATCGACTCGCCGGTAATGCCCGAAACCACAAACAGGTTCAGCCCCAATGGTGGTGTGATAAATCCAACACCAAGAGCCGTGATCATCATAACGCAAAACTGGATTTCATTCATGCCGATATTATCGGCAAGCGGCTTGAGAATTGGCGCGAGAATGACGATGTTCGGCGTCGTTTCCATGACGCATCCAGCCGCGATCAGAATGCCGATCATCAACAGGATCAGCAGATACGGGTCATCTGTAAGCGATGTTGCGGCGCCGACAAAACCCTGTGGCACGCCCATGATGGCAAGTGCCTGTGCCAGCGGCAGCGAGAACGCGATAATCGGAAGGATGACGCCGTTCACCTTGGCCGAACTGACCAGCATTGCCGGAAAATCGGACAATTTCAGTGTTCCCAGGATGAAGCCGATGATGATGGTCACGATCACCGCTGTCGCGCCGGCCTCGGTAGGGGTCAGCCGTCCGGAAAAGATGCCGTAGAAGATGATTCCCGGAACGATGAAGGCGTACCATCCCGACTTCACCGAAGTGGCAAGTCTGTCAAACCATTCGGAAAAGGTGATCAGGCCGCCATGCTCATAGGCGTGAAGGCGGTTCATGATGATGTTCGTCACCAGGATCGCTGTCAGGATCGCAAGCCCCGGAATGACAGCTGCCAGAAACAGCGTCGACGCCGATATGCCAAGCACAAGGCCGATGACGATATAGGCAATCGATGGCGGGATCAGGATGCCGGTACAGGCGCCCGCCGCAACCAGTGCGCAGGCATATGGGCGTGAATACCCTGACTCGACAAGTCTTGCGATTGTCATCCGCCCGACCGCAGCGGCCCCGGCCGCGTCAGAGCCTGAAATGGCGGAGAACATGCCGCACACCAGAACGGTTGCCGACCCGAAACCACCTTTGGCCCAACAGGTCAGTGCCTCCGCAACATCAAGGAATTTGCGTGACAGACCGGCGCGGACCAGAACATCGCCTGTCAGAATGAAAAGTGGCACGGCCGTCAGGGCGAAGGCATCAATGCCGTCGAACAGACTTTCGCCAACGAGGCTGAGCGGCAAGTCGCCGGACATCAGCAACATGGTGATCGCCGCTGCGCCAATGGCCGCCCAGACGGGAATCGCCAGCGCGATCAGGCCAACAAACAGGATGACTGGAAGATAGAAGTCCCAGCCAAGCTCCACTGTCTGATTAAGTGTGTTCCACAGCATCGCCGGGTTGCTCAGTCAAAAAGTTTGTCGCCTTCATAAACGGGCGTGCCGTTGCGAAGGCTGTTGATGTCGTTGCGAAGCGACTGCAGGAGACGCCAGATCATAAGGGCAAAACCGATCGGCACGGCCATCAGAAACCACACCATGGACACCCTCAGCCCATGACTGACCGATCCGAATTTGGCTGAAACCAGAACGGTCTCGAATGACCAGTACAGGGCGATGACAGCCACGCCCATCATCATCAGATCACCAAGGATGTATGTCAGCGCCTTGCCGCGCGGTCCGAGGTAATTCAACAACACGTCAATCCGGATATGCGCGCGCTCCCTGACGGCGGCGGCAGCACCGATCCAGGCGAGATAGATAAAGGAATAGCGGACGATTTCCTCACCCCATATCGAGGAGTAGGCGAAGACCTCGCGCCGCAATACTTCTACCGCCATGGTTGCGACAAGCATGACGTAGAAGATCAACAGCAACCAGCGTTCCGCATTCCGGTCTATGAGGCGCAGCGCGTTCATGGATATGTCCCTTTGCCGGTGCCTTGCCGCCTGTCTGGCCATGTTTGTGTCGAGTGGCGCTGGACGAGGATATCTGCCATGCCGGTTCGCATCAGGTGATCAACCCGGTTTGGCAAAAGCTGCAAACGAATTGGTGGGCACAAAATGACCCTGTGCCCACCATAGCTGTGCTCACTGCAGGTCCTAGGCGTCGTGTACGTAGAATCTGCCCTGGGTGTTTGCGGCGTCTTCCAGTTTCCCAAAATTGGCCATTGAACCCGCAAGCTCCTTCTTGAAGCTGTCCCACTCGGAGCGCTGATAGCCGCCGGCAGCTTTCCACTCGGCAAGTTGATCATCGCTAAGAGAGTGGAATTGAACGCCTGACTTTGCAAGCTCGGACATCGCGTAGCCACGCGCGGCCGGCACTTTTGCAAGGTTCATGTGGCCGGTCATCTCAGACCCCCACATGACGCCTTCCTGCACATCCGATGGCAGGCTGTTGAACCATTCAAGGTTACAGGAATAAACCTGGCTGTCCGGAACCGCCTGCGTGAATGTGACATGGCTCAGGATATCCTTGAAGCCGAACACATAGAGTGCGCCAACCGACGGATCCAGAGCGTCAGCAACGCCCTGCTTGATGGCGGAAGGTGTTTCACCCCAGGCCACAGGTGTCGGGTTGGCGCCAACCATCCGGTAATATTGCTGAAGCATCTTGGATCCGGGGACACGGAACTTCACACCGGCCAGATCGCCGGGCGTGATGACGGCGCCGGCACCGCCCTTGCGAACCGCCACAACGCGCGGGTCGATATTGACGTAGAACAGCGCCTTGAAGCCGTTCTGCTCGACCTTCGGATGGACTTCCTTGTTCCAGAAATCGGAGTGCACCAGATTTGTGAAGCGCTGGTTCGAGCCACACAGATAGGGCATGTTGATCAGATCGACCGTGGAAGCGAACGGCGCGAAATTTGACAGCGAATGCTGTGCAGCCTGGATGGTACCTGACTGGACCTTCTGCACGAGTGCGCCGCCGGCGCCAAGCTGGCCTCCGGGTGCAAGCTTCACATATACCTTGCCATTCGTAGCGTTCTGGATGTTTTCCTTGAGGTCCAGCTGCAGGATCGGATAGCTGCGCGAGGCGCCAAGCACATAGGCTGTGGCGACCGTCATCACATGATCGGCTGCCTTTTCGCGCTCACGCTCCTCTGCGGCTGTCTGCGCTACGGCTTCTTTCGACCACAGCATGCCATTGGCTCCAACAACCAGCGCTGCCGTGAAGCTGCCGCCAGCGGCAAGCTTCAAGAAGTTGCGCCGTTCTACGGATTTCAGTTCTTGTATATCGTCGTTCAATTTCTTTCCTCCCGAAACGAGCCTAATCAGGTTGTCTTTCCTTGCTTTCGGCTTCTTTTTTCAATATCGCGGCAACAAACAGGATTGCTGCCGTGAGCAAGACCAGCATTTCAGAGACATCGTTCAAAAAAGGCGTACGGGTCACCGACCCGATCACCACGTTTGATGCGAAGACCCCGAATGCCAACATGGACGCCACTAGCAGCATGAATTGCCTCCTAGTCTGATGACATCCCGAAAACTGTAAGCGCTTACATCGGAATAATGCAAGGCCTAAGTGTAAGGGCTTACATTGCGACATAATTTCGGTTTGTGTGAGTTGCTATTGGCGAAACCGGTATTTTAGGTTTTGATTGAAGTGATCCCGAATTGTGGATCCCCTTCGCACGGCCGGGTGAAACGCTGTGGGCCAGAGCAGGACGCGGATGACCATTCGTTCGGTACCGACATTGGATGACGTTGCAAAGCGGGCAGCTGTGTCAACCGCGACTGTATCGCGATGTCTGAATTCGCCGGAGCAGGTCAGCGAGGCGACCCGTAATCGTGTCAATGAGGCCGTGAATGCGCTTGGCTATACGCCGAATTTTGGCGCAAGAGTGATGGCGGCCAAGCGGACCAATACCATCGGGGCCATCATCCCGACGATGGAGAATGCCATTTTTGCCCGCGGGCTACAGGCGTTCCAGGATGAACTGCGAACAAGGGGCTATACGCTTCTGGTTGCCAGTTCATCCTACAAATCCGATGTCGAGGAGGAGCAGGTGCGGGCCTTGATCTCGCGGGGGGCTGACGGGTTGCTGCTTATCGGCCATGATCGCAGCGCGACGATCATGAACTATCTTGCCGCACGGAATGTGCCGGCGCTTGTGGCCTGGGCACATGATCCGGGTGCGGTTCTGCCGTCAATCGGCTTTGACAATTTTGAGGCGATGTGTGCCCTTGCCAGACAGGTCATGTCCCTCGGACATCAGAGAATAGGTCTGATCTCGGCGGCAACCGAAACAAATGACCGGGCACGGGCGCGTGTGCTGGCTGTGCGGCATGTCATGCAGGAGGCGGGTATTTCGCCGGACAATCTCCATATCATTGAAACCGAATATGGGATTGAAACAGGGGCGACGGCATTTCAATCCCTGATCGATGCTGGCCATGATCCCAGTGTCGTCTTCTGTGGCAATGACGTGCTGGCTGTTGGCGCGATGAAGCAGGCGCAAAAGATGGGGATCAATGTGCCATCCGACATTTCGATCACCGGCTTTGATGACATTGAAATTGCGCGTGTGGTCGTGCCCGAACTGTGTACGGTTCATGTGCCGCATCGAAAAATGGGCGCCAGGGCGGCCGGCATATTGGTTGACATGGTGGAAGGCCGACCATTCCCTCATACCACGCAACTGGATGCCACTCTGGAAATTCGCGGGTCCCTGTCTTCGGCGTCCGCGGTACGGTAGATGAAATTTAAACGACTGTTTATAACTTTCTGATACATAACCTAAACGATCGTATACATTTTCAGCTGGCATAAAGTATACGATCGTTTAAAATGGGGTCATGCAGAATGCTGTGACAGCCATCTCAGAAAGAACAGCCGAGGCCATTCTGGTGGCGGCCCGCAAGCGGTTTTCCAGCCATGGTTATGATGGCACCGGACTTCGGGCCATCGCCGATCTGGCCGGTGTGAATGTGGCGCTGATCGGACGGTATTTCGGATCAAAGCAAGGTCTGTTTCTGGCTGCGCTGCCGCCGACTCTCGATATCAGCAGATTGATGGGCGGCCCCATGTCGGAGTTTGGCGCAAGAGCGGCCAACCTGATGGATATGAGATCGCCTCGCGGCTTTGACCCGATGCTGGCGCTCATCCGGGCTGCCGCAAGTCCGGTCTGCGCGCCGGCACTGAAGGCCGCCCTCGACCGACAGGTGATTGCGCCGCTGGCCATGCGCCTTGACGGGAGGGATACCCATGTGCGTGCCGGAATGATCCTGGCGACGATGGCGGGTTATGACCTCATGATGCGGGTCATCGGCATCGAGGGATTGCGGGGCGCCGCCGGCGCCCAACGTCGCAACAGCCTTGCGGCGGCATTACAGCATGTTGTCGACAGCGATGGTGGCCCAGGATGATGATGCCAGACAGCGGCCTTGCCGTGTGAAGGGGGCTTGCTGTCATGGTCTTGTTGCGCCGGCGCCAGCCGCGATTGCCAGCGCCAGCGAAGATTGAGACTTGCTTATGGTTGACTTCACGCTGCCGACACCCATTTCGGCACTATGACGAAATGCCTCCCGAAAACGCTTTCCGTTTCAGAAATGGCCGTTTCAGACATGATAGCCGCCCTTGTTGCCGCCCTGCCCGCGGACGTGGACGCGGCCGCACCGCGCCCGATGGCAGGGGGCCGCAAGGCCGCCGAGCGGGCGCTCGCCACCATCGACCCGGTGGCCTATGCTGCCAGCCGCAATCACCTTGACGGTGCGGTGACGCGCCTGTCGCCCTATTTGCGGCACGGTATCCTCAGCCTCGATGAGGTCCGCAACCACGCGCTTGCCAAAGTGGCGGACCCGCGCCAGGCCGAAAAATTCATCCAGGAGCTGGCCTGGCGGGATTACTGGCAGCGGATCTATCTCGCCCATCCGGACCGCATCTGGAATGATGTCGAGGTCTACAAGACCGGCTTTGACGCATCCGAATACGACACCGAACTGCCAGCGGATGTGGTCGAGGCGCGGACCGGGGTGGCCTGTATAGACCAGTTCATTGCCATGCTCCATGAGACCGGCTATCTGCACAATCATGCCCGCATGTATCTGGCGGCCTATGTCGTGCATTGGCGGCGCGTGCGTTGGCAGGCCGGGGCCGCCTGGTTCCTTGAACATCTGATCGATGCCGACCCGGCAAGCAACAATCTGTCCTGGCAATGGGTTGCCAGCACCTTCTCGAAAAAGCCCTATATCTTCAATCTCGACAATGTTGCGAAATACACCGGCCATGACATCAACACCCGAATGTCGGACAACCGTGTTCTGGCCTGTTCCTATGAACAGCTGAGTGAATTGCTGTTCCCGAATCTGGAGCCGGCGCATGGCTGATCTGATCTGGTTGCATGAAGGCGCGTTGCGGCGCACGCACCCTGTCTTTGCGATGGCCGCGCCGGGGACGCCGGCGATCTTTGTCTGGGACCGTGCCAGGCTCGCGGCAGGCCATGTTGGCGTGCGGCGTCAGCTTTTCATCGCTGAAACTCTGGCCGAGCTCGAGCTTGAGATCCATGATGGCGATGCGACTGTCCTGCTGCCGCAACTGGCCGTGGCTCATGGTGCGGACCGCCTTCTGGTGCCGGCAAGCCCCGACCCGGCGATCATCGGGCAGCTTGTCATGATCAGGCAGGCAGTGCCGGCGCTGACGGTTGAACAGGTTGCGGATACGGCCTTTGTGACCCTTTCACAGGAACCGGACCTCGCGCGCTTCTTCCGCTACTGGAACAAGGCACGCAAGGCCGCCCTGCGTCCGCACGGTGTCTGAGACTTCCTGCCGTTGCCAGACCGGCGCTCCGGAAAGCAATTGATCCGGCCGTAACCTTTCCGATAAACTCCGCCTTCCGCATGACCGAATTTCCGGGATGATCAGATGACTGATATTCTTGCCGAACTCGAGGCGAAGCGCGTCAAGGCCCGTCTCGGCGGAGGGCAGCACCGTATTGACACGCAGCATGGCAAGGGAAAGCTGACCGCGCGCGAGCGGATCACCCTGCTTCTCGATGACGCCTCATTCGAGGAATGGGACATGTTCGTCGAGCATCGCTGCCATGATTTCGGCATGGAGGAGATGAAGGTACCCGGCGACGGGGTTGTCACCGGCTACGGCACCATCGGCGGCCGGCCGGTGTTCGTCTATTCGCAGGACTTTACAGTCCTTGGCGGCTCGCTGTCAGAGACGCATGCCGCGAAGATCTGCAAGATCATGGATCAGGCGATCAAGACCGGCATCCCGCTGATCGGGTTGAATGATTCCGGCGGTGCGCGGATCCAGGAAGGCGTTGCCTCGCTTGGCGGCTATGCCGAGGTGTTCCAGCGCAATGTGCTGGCCTCAGGCGTGGTGCCGCAGATCTCGCTGATCATGGGTCCCTGTGCGGGCGGCGCTGTCTATTCACCGGCCATCACCGACTTCATTTTCATGGTCGAGGGGTCGAGCTACATGTTCGTCACCGGGCCCGATGTCGTGAAAACCGTCACGCATGAGGACCTGACAGCCGAGGAACTTGGCGGCGCGAAGATGCACAGCCGTGTCTCCGGCGTCGCGCATGGCGCGTTCGAGAATGACGTCGAGATGCTGATGCAGACGCGGGCGCTGATGTCCTTCCTGCCACTGTCGAACCGTGAAGGGGCGCCGGTGATCCCCTGTCATGACCCGATTGACCGCCCCTCGGCGGTGCTCGACCAGATCATCCCGGCGAATGCCAACATGCCTTATGACATGCGCCAGGTGGTTCTGCAGATCGTCGATAATGGTGAATTTTTCGAGATCCATACAAACTATGCCGCCAACATCATCGTCGGCTTCGGGCGGATTGACGGCCGGACCGTCGGCATTGTCGGCAATCAGCCGATGGTGCTTGCCGGCTGCCTTGATATCAATGCCTCGCGCAAGGCGGCGCGCTTTGTGCGGTTCTGCGATGCCTTCAACATTCCACTTGTGACGCTTGTTGATGTGCCGGGCTTCATGCCGGGGCTGGCGCAGGAAACCGGCGGCATCATCTCGAATGGCGCAAAGCTGCTGTTCGCCTATGCCGAGGCGACGGTGCCGAAGGTCACGCTGATCACCCGCAAGGCCTATGGCGGCGCCTATGACGTGATGGCCTCGAAACATCTTCGCGGTGATGTGAATTATGCCTGGCCAAGCGCCGAGATCGCGGTGATGGGGCCGGAGGGCGCGGCGCGAATCATTTTCCGCGAGGATGCAAAGGACCCGGACAAGCTTGCCGCGAAGACGGATGAATATCGCGAGAAATTCGCGAACCCCTTTGTCGCCGCTGGCCGTGGCTATCTTGACGATATCATCATGCCGCGCAATTCACGCCGCCGCATCGCGCGGGCACTGGCCATGCTGGCCGACAAGCAGCTGGAAAACCCGGCCCGCAAGCATGACAACCTCCCACTCTGATCCGCAGCATTCCGCCGGGGCCCGATACCATGTTTGACAAGATTCTGATTGCCAATCGAGGCGAAATCGCCTGCCGGATCATGCGCACCGCCAAGCGCATGGGCATTGCCACTGTCGCCGTCTATTCGGATGCCGATGCCGGCACCCCGCATGTCACCATGGCCGACGAGGCGGTTCATATCGGCGGTGCGGCCTCGGCCGACAGCTATCTTCGTGCCGATCGGATCATCGAGGCGGCGCAGCAGACCGGCGCCCAGGCCATTCATCCCGGGTTCGGTTTCCTGTCGGAGAATGCCGCCTTTGTGGCGGCGGTCGAGGCGGCCGGCATCGCCTTCATCGGTCCGGCGCAAAAGGCGATCGCGGTGATGGGCGACAAGATTGAATCAAAGGCACTGGCCGAATCCGCCGGCGTGTCGATCGTGCCGGGCACCCCGGGCGCGGTCGAGGATGTTGACACCGCCCTCACCGCGGCAGCCGAAATCGGCTACCCGGTGATGGTCAAGGCCTCGGCCGGTGGTGGCGGCAAGGGCATGCGTGTGATCGAAAATGCCGATGAGCTGCCGGATGGCATGCGTGCCGCGATGAGCGAGGCGCAGACAGCCTTTGGCGATTCCCGCGTCTTCATCGAGAAATTCGTCGTACAGCCGCGGCATATCGAGATCCAGCTTCTGGCCGACCAGCATGGCAATGTGATCTATGTCGGTGAACGCGAATGTTCGATCCAGCGCCGCCACCAGAAGGTGATCGAGGAGGCACCAAGCCCGTTCATCTCGCCCGAAACCCGCGCCGCGATGGGCCAGCAGGCTGTTGATCTGGCGCGCGCCGTCGATTATCGCTCGGCCGGCACGGTCGAATTCATCGTCGGTGCCGACCAGGATTTCTATTTCCTCGAGATGAACACGCGGCTTCAGGTCGAACATCCGGTGACCGAGATGGTCTATGGGCTCGATCTTGTCGAACAGATGATCCGGGTCGCCGCCGGTGAAAAGCTGACAGTCACGCAGGATGACATCGTTGCCGATGGCTGGGCCATCGAGGCGCGTGTCTATGCCGAGGACCCGGCGCGCGGCTTTCTGCCGTCAATCGGCCAGCTGATCCGCTATCGCGAGCCGCAGGGTGACAGCGTCCGCGTTGATTCCGGCGTCGAGGAGGGCGGCGAGATTTCGATGTATTACGACCCGATGATCGCCAAGCTTGTGGCGCACGCGCCAACCCGTGAGGCGGCGATCACGCGGCTGCATCTGGCGCTGGATCACTATGAAATTGACGGCATCGCCAGCAACAGACAGTTCCTTGCCGCGGTGCTGGAGAATGACGCCTTCAGACGCGGTGATCTGACAACCGGTTTCATCGCTGCCGAGTTTGACGGTGATTTCATGGCTGGACCACCCGATGCTATGGCGGCATCCGGGCTGACGGCTCTTGGCGTTGCGATTGCCGCGTTGCAGGAGGAGGACCGCCATTTCGCCACGCCGGGGCACGAGTTCGTTGCCATCGACCAGACCGGCCGCAGGATGATGGTCGAAGTGGCAAAGCTCACCAATGTCGCCGCCAAGCTTGTTGTCGATGGCAAAACGATTGTCGTATCGGGGCGTATCCGCAGTCCGGTGCATCTGTTCGACGGGACCATCAATGAAGAGCCTGTCGCCGTGCAGATCCGGCAGTCGGGTCATCGCATTAGCCTGACGCGTGGCGCGGCCAGGCTGGCGCTGACGGTGCTGCCGGCGCGCTTCGCGCCGATGCTCGACCATATGCCGGCACCGGATGAGGGTGCCGGGGCCGACGAGATCACGGCCCCGATGCCGGGGCAGATCACCAGGCTGCTGGTGGCTGTTGGCGACGAGATCCGCAAGGGCCAGGATGTCGCCATCATCGAGGCGATGAAAATGGAGAATGTCCTGTCATCAGAGGCCGGTGGCACGGTCCGCTCGATCGAGGTCGCCATCGGCGACAATCTGAATGTCGACGATCTGATCATGTCGCTCGATCTTGCCGGTGAAGAGGGTGCCGGGGAAGAAGGTGCCGGTGAAGAAGGTGCCAGCGACAACGGCTAGGCGGCGCTGTCCTCGCGGATCATCTGCGCCGCTTTCTCGGCAATCATGATTGTCGGGGCGTTGGTGTTGCCGGAAACAAGCGTCGGCATGATCGAGGCATCGACGATGCGCAATCCGTCAACGCCATGAACGCGCAGGCGCGGATCGACAACATCGCCGCGTGCCGGATCGGGACCCATCCGGCAGGTTGATACCGGGTGATAGAGGGTGACACCTGTGGCCCGCGCATAGGCCAGAAGATCGGCATCATCCGCCGCGCCCGGCCCCGGTTTCATCTCATGATCGACATGCGGGACCATCACATCGCTTGCCATGATCCGGCGGGCAATCCGCATGCCGGCAACATGCACGCGGCAATCCTCCTCGGTGGCCAGATAATTGGGCCGGATCAGCGGCGGTGCCAGCGGATCGGCGCTGGCGATATGGACGCTGCCGCGGCTTTCAGGACGCAACTGGCAGGGGCCAAAAGTCATGCCCGGAAAGCTGTCGAACTGGCGTTTTTCGGGATTGGCGAAGCTGGCATGGGCGATGTGGTACTGGATGTCCGGTCCGGCAAGCCCGTCGCGGCTCCGCACGAACCCGGCCAGCATGCCGGCCGGCATCGACAGCATGCCGCGGCGGGTCAGCCCGTATTTCGCGATCTCCAGCGCCAGGCCAGGCCCATGCGCGCGCCTGTTCAGCGAGATATCGCTTTTCAACCGCCAGGACAGACGCGAGATATAGTGATCCGTGAGGTTCGACCCGACCCCGGAAAGGGCATGACGGGTCCGGATGCCATGCGCGGCAAGACAATCAGGGTCGCCGATGCCTGACAGTTCGAGAATCTGCGGTGACTGGATCGCGCCGGCGCTGATGATCACCTCGCGCCCGGTCCTGATCGTTACATCGCGGCCAGCCTGCCGGAAATGGACAGCTGTTGCCCGCATTGCTGTGGCGTCATCATCGGCGAAGGCCAGCCCGGTCACATGCGCGCCGGTGATCACCCGCAGGTTCGGGCGACGCCGTGCCGGGTCCAGATAGGCTTTCTTGGCGGAGAATCGCAGCCCGTTCTTCTGCGTGACCTGATAATAGCCGAAGCCGTCCTGGCTGGCGCCATTATAGTCTGGATTATGCGCATAGCCGCATGACTGCGCCGCTTCGATCAGCAGGTCGAGCGCCTCGTAACGGGTGCGCAGCGCGGCGACGTTCAGCGGTCCGCCCCGGGCGTGGAATTCATCCGTCTCGGTCGCGAATTCACAATGTTCAGCGAGGCGGAAGAAGGGCAGCACGTCGGCATAGCCCCACCCCGGATTGCCGCGTTGCGCCCAGCCATCATAATCGGCGGCCTGGCCGCGGACATAGAGCATGGCGTTGATCGCGGAGGACCCGCCAAGAACCTTGCCGCGCGGCTGCTTGATGCGGCGGCCATCGCATCCCGGTTCCGGCGCGGTCTCGAACATCCAGTTGATCGCCGGGTTGACCATTGTCTTGATATAGCCTGCCGGAATGTGGATCAGCGGGTTTCGGTCCTCGCCGCCAGCCTCGAGAAGCGCCACCGAGATCGATGGGTCCTCGCTCAGGCGCGCGGCCAGGACACAGC
>RFZL01000171.1 GCA_009920665.1 Alphaproteobacteria bacterium
TCGCCAAGCGCGCCATCGCCAAAGGCATCCAGCAGGTGGTGTTCGACCGCGGCGGAAATCTGTACCACGGCCGGATTAAAGCCCTCGCCGATGCCGCCCGGGAAGCGGGCCTTCAGTTCTGATTCCTGCTCAACCCATGACAGATTCCTCCCCCCAATCCAATCCCAACGCCGTGCCGGGCGCGGCCGACGTTCCAGCGGCAGCCGAAGGGCAGCAGCAACAGGAACAGCGCCGCGGCCGTGGCGACCGTGATGGTCGTCGTGGCGACCGGCGTGGTGGCCGTCGCGGCCAGGAACGCGATTCCGAATGGCAAGAGCGCGTGGTTCAGATCCGCCGCGTCTCCAAGACCGTGAAAGGCGGTAAGAAGATGAGCTTCCGGGCCATCGTGGTTGTCGGCAACGAGAAAGGCCAGGTCGGCGTTGGCGTCGGCAAGGCCGGTGATGTGATCGGTGCCGTCCGCAAGGGTGTTGCCGATGGCAAGAAGCACCTCGTCAAAGTGCCGTTGACCCGCCACAACTCCATTCCGACCCTCTCCAATGGTCGTGATGGTGCTGCCAGCGTGCTCATCCGCCCTGCAGCCCCTGGTACCGGTGTGATCGCTGGCGGTTCCATCCGCACAGTGCTCGAACTCGCCGGCATCAAGAATGTCCTGGCCAAGCGCCTGGGCAGCAAGACCCCCCTGAACAATGCACGGGCTGCCATGGTGGCCCTGTCGCTTCTCCGCACCCACAAGGAGACGGCGAAGGAACGGGGAATCTCCCTCGAACAGATCTATTCCTGATTCGCGATGACTCTCCGACTCGATTCCCTCAAATCCAACAAGGGCGCTCGTCGCCGCAAATTGCGCAAGGGCCGCGGCATCGCCGCCGGTCAGGGTGCCAGCTGCGGCTTCGGTATGCGCGGCCAGAAATCCCGTTCGGGTCGCCCCACGCGCCCCGGCTTCGAGGGTGGCCAAATGCCTCTGTACCGCCGGGTGCCGAAGCTGAAGCACTTCCCCCTGGTGAATCCCAAGTTCTTCACCGTGCTCAACGTTTCTGCGTTGAACGACCTGAAGGACGGCAGCACCGTCAACTTGGATTCCCTGGTCAAGGACGGCATCGTGACCAGCCCCAAGCATCCTCTGAAGATGCTCGGCAACGGTGAACTGAAAGCCAAAAAGCTGACAGTGCAAGCCGCGGCGTTCACCGCCTCGGCCCGCACCAAGATCGAAGCCGCAGGCGGAACCTGCGAAATCCTCGACTAATCAAGGGCTCGTCCCCAAGTCAGCCCTAGGGTCTGAGCCGTCCGCTGG
>RFZL01000172.1 GCA_009920665.1 Alphaproteobacteria bacterium
TGGCAGGCGCCGCTGACATGGATCATCGCCGGCACATCCAGATCGCACATGGTTTCATACAGCGGGTACCAGTATTTGTCGCCGAGCGGCAGGTCCTTCCAGTAACCGCCGGACGGGTCGGGGTTCAGGTTGCAGCCGATGAAGCCCATCTCCTCGACGCAGCGGCGAAGCTCGGTGATGCTTGTCCCGATCGGTGTCTGCGGGCTCTGCGGCAGCTGGCAGACTGGCACGAAGTTTGTCGGGAACAGGTCGCAGACACGCCTGATCAGGTCGTTGCAATGCTCGGTCCAGGCCTGCGAGGTGCTGGCGTTGCCGACATGATGGCCCATCCAGCTGGCGCGCGGCGAGAAGACGGTGACGTCCGTGCCGCGTTCCTGCTGGACACGAAGCTGGTTGGTCTCGATGCTCTCGCGAATCTCGTCGTCGCTGACCGTCATCACGCCCTTGCTGCTGATGTGGTCGGGGTCTGCGGCGACGGCCTCTTTCTGCGCGTCGCGCCAGGCGGCGACGCCCGGCGGGGTGGTGGTGTAATGGCCGTGGCAATCGATGATCATGGCACTCGTCTCCGGACCCTGTTTCAGCTCTTGAACTGTTTTTCGACCATGTCCATCACCTGCATCGCCGGCAGGCACTGGGCGAGGCTGGAATTCGGCTCGCGGCCTTCGCGGATGGCGGCGACGAATTCGCGGTATCTGGTTGTCGCGACCGTCAAACAAATCGTCATAGCGGGCGATATAGGTGTTGTTGTCGCAGATATAGCGGAAGAAGGTGCCGAGCGGCCCGTCATTGTTGAAAGACAGCGACAGCGTGCAGATTTTGCCGCTTGGCGTCTTCATGATGATGGCCATGTCCATGGCGATGCCGAGCTCCGGATGCATCGGTCCCTGTACGCCGTGAACCTCGGTGATCATCTCGCCGGTCTGGTACATGAACAGGTCGATCGTATGGCAGGCATGATGCCACAGCAGATGGTCGGTCCAGCTGCGCGGGCTGCCGTCCGCGCTGATGTTCTTGCGGCGGAAGAAATAGGTCTGAACATCCAATTGCTGGATCGACAGCTCGCCGGCGCTGATCAGGTTGTGGACATACTGGTGAGACGGGTTGAAGCGGCGCACATGGCCGGCCATCGCGACAAGGCCGGTTTCCTTCTGCTTGGCGACCAGCGCTTCGGAATCGGCAAGGCTGTCGGCCATCGGGATTTCGATCAGCACATGCTTGCCGGCATCCATCGCGGCAAGGCCCTGTTCGGCATGCATGCC
>RFZL01000173.1 GCA_009920665.1 Alphaproteobacteria bacterium
GCCGGCTATATCGGCATGTACACCGCCACCAAGGCGAATGTCCGTACCGCCGTTGCCGCCAACAGCAAGGGCGCTGCCGAAGCGCTGAACGTCGCCTTCTTCGGCGGCTCGATCATGGGCCTGACCGTCGCGTCGATGGGCCTGTTCGGCATTGGCATCCTGTACCACTTCATGGGTGGCACCGCGCACGGCATCGAGGCCATCGAGGGCTTCGCCATGGGCGGCTCCTCGGTTGCCCTGTTCAGCCGCGTCGGTGGCGGCATCTTCACCAAGTCGGCTGACGTCGGCGCCGACCTGGTCGGCAAGGTCGAGGCCGGCATCCCCGAGGATGACCCGCGCAACCCGGCCGTCATCGCCGACAATGTCGGTGACAATGTCGGCGACGTTGCCGGCATGGGATCGGACATCTTCGAATCCTATTGCGGTTCGATGATCGCCTCGATCGCCCTTGCCGCGTCGATGTCGATGGCTTCCGTCGAAATGCTTGGCGGCGACCGCGCCGTGCTTCAGTTCATGCCGCTGGTTCTTGCATCCACCGGCCTGGTCTGTTCGCTTCTTGGCATCCTGTCGGTCCGCATGTTTGCCAACAAGAGCCCTGATGTGGCGCTTCGCTTCGGCACCATCGGTTCCGCTGTGATCTTCATCGCGGCAGCCTATTTCGTGATCACCAGCATGGGCGCTTCCGCCGGTGTCTGGGGCGCGGTTCTCGTCGGCGCGATCGGCGGCATCGTCGTCGGACTCGTCACCGAGTACTACACCGGTGGCGCACCTGTCCGTAAGATCGCCAAGGACGGTGAAACCGGCCCGGCAACCATCATGATCAGCGGCCTTGCCGTTGGCATGCAGTCGGTTGCGGTTCCGGTTCTGACCATCGCCGCGATCATCTTCTTCGCCAACATGTTCGCCGGCCTCTACGGCGTGGGCATGGCGGCTGTCGGCATGCTGGCCACGGTCGGCATCACCATGGCAATCGACGCCTACGGCCCGGTTGCGGACAATGCCGGTGGTATCGCTGAAATGGCCGAGATGGGTCCCGAGACCCGCGAGATCACCGACTCGCTCGACGAAGTCGGCAACTCCACCGCAGCCATCGGCAAGGGCTTTGCCATCAGCGCCGCGGCACTCGCCGCACTGGCCCTGATCAGCGCCTATATCGCCAAGGTCAGCAATGGTGACCCGGACTTCGTTCTCGCGATCAACGACCCGATGGTTCTCGTCGGCATGTTCATCGGCGGCGTCTTCCCGTTCCTCGT
>RFZL01000174.1 GCA_009920665.1 Alphaproteobacteria bacterium
TGCGGGTCGACATAGATGTTGAATTCGGCGGCTGGCGTGATGTTGCCACCCTCGAAATAGCCGCCTCCCATCATCACGATCCGGCCGATCCTTTCCGCGATGTCTGGGGCCTTGCGCAGCGCCATGGCGATGTTGGTCAGGGGGCCGATCGGCGCGATGGTCACGCTGCCACTGTCTTCTGACCTGATGGTGTCGATCAGGAAATCGACGGCATGCCCGTCCTGAAGCGGGGTCGCCGGGGGCGGCAGGACCGGGCCGTCGAGGCCGGTACTGCCATGTACATGCTCAGCTGTCACGAGGCTTCGCGCCAGTGGCTGCTCTGCGCCGGCAAAGACGGGCATGTCGGTACAGCCGGCAAGGTCGCAGATCTTGCGCGCATTCTCCTGCGTCAGGGCCAGCGGTACATTGCCGGCAACGGTTGTGATCCCCAGCACATCGAGTTCCGGGCTGGCAAAGGCAAGCAGCATGGCCACCGCGTCGTCCTGCCCCGGATCCGTATCGATAATCAGCTTCTGCTTAGGTGCCATGATCTATCCGCCAGATGATTGAAAGGTGCTCGGTCAAGTGTCGGCAAGCCGAAGGATTTTTGCAATCTTTGTGGTGTTATTGCACCAGACAAGCGGCAAGCCCTCGTGCCTGTCGCGCGATGCTGGCCGATCCAAGCACGTCACCGGCGACATGTGACGTCATGGGGCCAATCCCGAACATATTGCCGTGCGGCGTGCCATCCGCCCGGATCAGCGCAAGCTCGCTCGTCATCGCGGGGCGATGGCTGACAATCTGGTGGCGCGCTGCGGTCCCGTTATCCAGAATTCGGGTGATCAGCGGGTCTCGGCCGGCACCGCTGCAGTTGATCACCGCATCTGCTGAAAGTCTGGCGCCTGTCGCAAGCCCGACATCGTGAACGCCACCACTGGTCGTCGTGATGCCGGTGACCATGTCGGTGACAATGTCGAGTTGGCCTGTATCGAGAAGCATCTGTGCCGAGCCAAATGCCTGCGGGCCGGCGCGGAAGCGTGCGAGCGACCACAGCCAGCCGAAGCGGCGCATCAACCGTCCCTGGTCGGCCGCATCCAGCCGCTGCCAGGCGGCTGAAATATGATACCGCAGGCTTTCAAAGCGACGCTGCCACTCGGTGTCTTGCTCCTTGAACCACTTGGCGAATGCACAGATGGCGTCTTTCTCGGCGGTGTAGCCACCTTGCTTGATGTCGCAAGGCACATCACCGGCGAAGGAGTAGCC
>RFZL01000175.1 GCA_009920665.1 Alphaproteobacteria bacterium
TCATTCCTGCGAAATGGATGAAGGCGAGGAGCGCCACATAGGCTGAGCAGACCATGAGCGCGGCCCTTGTGATGACGGCGATGGTCGTGCGCTGTGGTCCGTCGTTTCCGGTGGCACTCGCCACCCGCTGGACAATGGCTTCCGACAGGCCGACAGGCACCATGATCGCCAGCGCCGACCATTCGAAGATCAGGCCGATGGCGGCCATGCCCTGCACATCATGGCGGCCGGCAAGCATCAATGCCGACGAGAACAGGGTGGAATCGACAAAGAAGACGATGCCGATCGGAATGCCGATGGCCATCGCAGGCGCAAGCTGGCGCCGCACCACCGGCCAGCGGCGCGCGGTCAATGCGTCGACCGGTATGCCCGACAGCCGGAAGCCGCTGCGGCGAAGAAGCCAGACAAACCCGGCAAAGAGCATGGAATCGACAATGGTCGAGGCCAGCGCGATGCCGGAGGTGCCCATGCCCGTGATCGTCAGCCCGCCGAGGCTGATGCCGAAGCCGAGGACGTAGCTGGCACCGGCGTTCAGAACCAGCGTCACGAGGCTGAGCGTCAGGAACCAGCGGCTGCTGCCGGTGGCGATGACGCCGTTGCGCACCGGTATATAGACCATCGCCAGCATATAGGCGGGCAATACCCAGGAAATATAGCGCCAGCTCTCGGCGATCAGGTCCGGCCGGTAGTCGAACAGGCGCAGCGCAACCGGAAAGACGAGGAAGATCAGCAGCACCAGCACCGCCATCCCGCCGCCAAGCAGCAGCGACATCGCAACGATGGCGTGATACCCGCCGCGATCACCGGCCTCGAACCGCTGCGCGGCAAGCGGAAGCGCGCCTTGCAGGAACCCCAGCGCGGTGACATAGCACAGCACAAAGGCGGCATTCGCCAGCAGCACACCCGACAGGTTGATCTCGCCCATGATGCCGAGCAGCAGGATATCTGTCAGGAAGACCGAGAACAGGATCAGCTCGGCCAGAGCCAGCCTGCCGCCGAACAGGCTGAGACTGATCATTTCCTCGCGAAGCGACGTGCCCATCAGCGCAAGGCGTTGCGTTGGGTCACCGAGCGTAAGTAAATGAAATCAAACAAGGAACTGCTCGGCGATGGCGCGGTCGGTCAGCGAATAGCCGGGATCATAAAGCAGCCGTAGCGTGATGTCGGAAGCCTGCTCGATCTCGACCTGCCGGACCTTTCTGTATTCGGTGCTGTCGGCGCTGGCGCTGACCGG
>RFZL01000176.1 GCA_009920665.1 Alphaproteobacteria bacterium
GTCCGGACAAGCAATGCTGGTGCCGATCGCATAGGCGATACCGCCGCCAATCGCGCCGGACGGGCCGTTAATCAGGCGGCGTGGGGCCACGCATCCGGCCTGAACCCATTGGCAAAATTCACCCCCGTCAGCGACCAAATGGCATTGTCGGCATGGTGAATGGCTTCTTGCAGGCTGGCGGTCACACGGGCCGGATGTCGGCCGGCTGGCCCGTCCTGCCATGGCAGACGGCGGGTGATGTCCGCGGTTAGCTGTTGCAACCAGCCAGCGCTGGATTTGGTGCGGTTGTTTTTCGCGGCGGCGGCGGCAAGCTGGGTCATTGCGGTCGGGATATGCGCTGTCCGCACCAATGTCACCTGGCGGTCAGGCTGGGCTGGGTTCGGGGCTGGCTGGTCCGGGGTTAGAACCGAAATCAGCCTTGTTGCGGCGGGGATCCGGCCGGCCGCATGGATACCGGTTGAATAATCGGCCCGCTTGCCAAGATGGATGATCAGATCGGCGGCCTTTAAGGCGGTGCCGAAATCGCCGTAAAAACTGTCCGACAGGCCGCGCGCCGACTCAAGACAGATGACCGGCATGCCAAGCGCGGCCTCAAGCGCGGCGGTGGCGTCAGGCTGCCGGGTACGGTTGGCCTGCGGGCCGGTGATGACCAGTGGCCGTTCAGCATTTGCAAGCGCGTCAACGATCGTTGCCAGATCGGCGTCCGCCAGTCCGGCAGGTGCGGTTGGCGGGACCGGGTGGGCGGCCGCCACATCGGCATCACCAGCCAGCACATCAAAGGCAAGAGCCAGATGCACCGGCCCCGGCGTGCCGCTGCATGCGGCGGCGACACACGCATCAAGGCCGCTGATAAGGCCGGCGGCGGTGGGGGGGCGTACGCCATATTTGACGATCGGGCTGGTCACACTGACTTGGTCTAATTCCTGAAAACCGCCACGGCCGTCCATCGACAGGGCAGCGTCACCGCTGATCAACAGAACCGGGCTTTCAGACCGGGCGGCTGAATAGAGGGCCGAGACCGCATTCAGCAAACCCGGTCCGGCGGTAACCAGCGCCACGCCAATCTTGCCCGACATTTGGGCATAGGCCTCGGCCATATAGACGGCGGATGCTTCATGCCGGGTGTGGATGATCCGGATATTCGAATCGATACAGGCGTCATAAAGCGGCATGATCTGGTTGCCTGACAGGCTGAAGATGACCTCGACACCGTGGTTGGCCAAGGTTTCA
>RFZL01000177.1 GCA_009920665.1 Alphaproteobacteria bacterium
TGCTGTTCGCGGCAAGACCGCGATCCGCAGCCATGGCTTGCAGAAATTCGGTGACAAGCTGGTCCTGTCCGGTTCTGCTAGTTTGTTGTTTCGGCATCTGTCTTGGCCGTGGCATCGGCGGCATCAGTTTCTACGGTGCCAGTATCGGTATCGGCCGCAGCGGCATCTTCTTCAACAGCCGGCGCACCCTCGTCAGCGACCTCGGTGGTATCCGCTTGGATCCCGTTCCCGCCGGCAGCAGTTTCATCCGTAGCCACTTCAACGGCCGCATCGACCATTGCGATCGGCATTACCTCGCCGGAATCGCGCATCACCATCAGAAGGTGGGCCCTGGCCACATCGCCGGCGAACGCTCTCGCCGTGGCCGGCTGGCCGACTTTGTCGAGCGCACGCACCACGCGGGCAGCGTCCGCAGGATGAATGGCGGCAAGGTCGATCGTGCCGACAATCCGATGTGCCAGAAGCACGGTTTCAGCAACGCGGCCGTCACCGGCGGCCTGTTCCATGGCGCGGAGCATGACCGGCGAGACCGACAGGAACGATGCAGGCTCGCCGGCATCTGGCGATGCCAGCTCCAGCCAGTCATCGCCCGCATTCATGACGGCATCCATCGGCGTGTCCAGCTCGATCAGCGGCAAAAGATGCCACAGGCCGAACCGGTCGAGCGGTGCGATATCAGCCTCGCCGCCACCAATCATGGCAAGCAGGTCACGGGCCGCGCGCGCTGTTTCCGTATCCAGCTGTGGCGGGAGGTCGGCCATATCGCCGACGCCGAGAAGAAGCGCCATCCTGACGGACAGCGCCGGGTCCGCGGCAATGGCATCGGCCGCACCGTCAAAATCGAGGCTCTGGCGCACCAGCTCGGCATAGAGCGGGGCCATCATCAGACCGGCGCCGCTGGCGATATCGGCATCCATGGCGGCTGAAATCATCGGCAGCCGCGCAATGCTCCGTTCCTTGTCGAGCGCACGCCAGACAAGCGCGCGTGTCAGTGCCGATGGCTGGCTCTGGTGGCGCGCGGCCGCCAGCTGCACCTGATCTGAGGTGAAGTTGGCGCTTCGCCACAGCTTTGCGGCCTTGCCGTGATCGACAAGCCCGCGGTCGAGCGCCTGCCAGGTGGATACGAGGCGCGCGTCGGCATCAAGATAGCGCAGCCCGACCGCCGTCTGCGCAGAGGCATCGGACAGGGCACCGAGTGCTGCGGCGTCGATATCGCTGTGCGCCGCGTC
>RFZL01000178.1 GCA_009920665.1 Alphaproteobacteria bacterium
CCGTTCTCGATCGACGGGCCGATGGTGACCTGCGTCTCGGGATACAGCTCGAGAACCGCCTCGGCCATGACATGCGCGGCATCATGCCGGATGGTGGCCAGAATGGTGTCGTCCTTTGCCGTCAGCAGCGCCAGCGAGGAATCGGCCTCGATCTCGCGTGTCATGTCCCATTCCTGGCCGTCGACAACAGCCAGCATTGCCGCCTTGGCGAGGCCCGGACCGATATCGGCCGCGATGGTCGCCGGCGAGACCGGGGCGTCATAGCTTCTGGTGGATCCGTCGGGAAGGGTTACGATCGGCATGGGCCTGTATCATCCTGGATATCGCGCGCGAAAATTGCTGTGGCGGAAATGCCTGATGCGCAACCTAGCTTCACGCTTCGGCAAACTCAAGACCGGAACAAATTCAGCCGGTGTGGCGATCCTTCAGAAGACGTGCGTAAATCGCGATGGTCCGGTCGCACATCAGGCGCGTCGAGAAGCCTGACTCGATATGGCCGCGTGTCTCTTGTGCCATTGTCTGACGCTGGCTGGCGGTGAAATCAAGCGCCTTGCCAAGGCATTCGGCCAGGCTGCCGGCATCCACGGGCGTGGCAAGCCAGCCCGTCTTGCCATGGACAATCGATTCTGCTGCCCCGCCATGGTCGAAGGCCACCACAAGGCGGCCCATGGCCTGCGCTTCCAGCGACACGCGGCCGAATGGCTCGGGCGTCACAGACGGCATGGCGACGATATCCGCCGCCATCAGCGCCGCCGGCATGTCATCGACGCCATGCGCCAGCCGGAAACGGCCCTCGAGCCCCAGCCTCATGCCGGTCTGTGTCAGCCTGTCAATAAAGGCCTGCTTGCCGTCCGCCGCGCCAAGCAGAACGCAGATGAACGGCCGGTCGGCGATCTTTGCCAGAGCCTCCAGCAGGGTTTCATGACCTTTCCATGCCGTCGGCCGTGCCGGCAGCATGATCACCGGCTGGTCTTCGGGAAGCGCAATGGAGTCGACAAAGCGGATGATCCGCGACTGCGCCACGGCGGCCGGATCGAACACCTCGGTATCCACACCGCGCTGGACAACGGTCAGCTTGCTGCCTTGCTCGCCGAACTGGCGCTCGATCTGCGACTTCACATAGCGCGAGATCGCGATGATATGGTCGGCCGCCAGCATCTTGCCGTTGAAGATGCGCTTCAGCAGGCTTGTGTTCTGGAAGCGGCCATGCACCGTGCTGAC
>RFZL01000179.1 GCA_009920665.1 Alphaproteobacteria bacterium
GAGATGGATATCATCATCACAGGTTTGTTGCTCGGTGGCACCTATGCGCTGATCGCCTTTGGCCTGAATATGCAATATGGCGTCGCCAGGATCATGAACCTGGCCAATGGCGAATTTCTGGTGCTGGGAGCGCTGGCCGCCTTCTGGATTTTCATCGCCGACGCCATCAGCCCGATCCTGACGATGCTGCTCGTTGCGCCGCTGTCATTTTTCGGAAACTGGCTGATTTACAAGGCGCTTTTGCGTCCTCTTGTGCGGCGTGCGAAAAATCAGGGACAGCTGGAAGTTGATTCCATTCTGGCCACCTTCGGCATGAGCTTTGCGCTCGTCGGGATCATGGTGTCGATCCATGGCGAATACTTCACCTATTCCTATCTTGCCGAACCTTTCGAGATTGTTGGCGAGACCTTCGCTCTGAACCGCATCGTCGCCTTCTGCTTCGCGGTCCTCATTGGTGCAGTTCTCTGGCTTTGGCTGTATTTCACGCGGCCCGGCATGGCCATGCGCGCTGTGTCGGTCAGCACCGAGGCGAGCGGCCTGGTCGGTATCAATGTGCCGAAAATGTCGGCGCTGGCATTCGCACTCGGCGGTGCGGTGACCACTATGGGAGGCACGCTGATCTCAACCTTCATCACGCTGGATGCCTCTGTCGGGGTGATTTTCACCATGAAGGCGCTGATCATCATCATCATGGGCGGGGTCGGTGATATCCGCGGCGCGATTGTGGCAGCGCTGATCCTCGGCCTTGTCGAGACAGCGGTGGCACGGTTGATCGACCCCGGCCTCACGCTGGCGGCTGCCTACGCCATTTTTGTACTGGTTCTGCTGTTCCGGCCCCAGGGCCTGTTCGGAAGGAAGCCGACATGAGTCATGGTTCCGACTTCAAATCCCTGATCTGGGGCGCGGTCCTGCTGTTGCTGGCAGCCTGCGTGCCGCTGGTGGCCAACGGTTACTGGATGTCGATTGCGCTGACGATCGCGATGTTCACCGTATTGGCGACAAGCTGGTCGCTGTTTTCCGGCCCGACGCATTACATCTCTCTGGCCACCGCGGCCTTCTTCGGGGTTGGCGGCTATCTGGTTGGCACCGGCATGTCTGACTACAATATGGGCTTCTGGCCCATGGTCGCCATCGCCCCGGTTGTCGGAGCTGTGCTGGCATTCCTGATCGGGATTGCCACCTTGCGCCTGTCAGGCGTCTATTTCGTGATTTTCACGCT
>RFZL01000180.1 GCA_009920665.1 Alphaproteobacteria bacterium
GCCGTCTTCGTGATTTTCGGTGCGGTGCTGAACGCTGGTGAGGCCGGCCAGGGATTCATGAACATCGCCATCGCGGCGGCCGGCCGGCTGAAGGGCGGAGCCGCCAAGGTGTCGGTGCTGTCATCAGCCCTGTTCGGCTCGATCTCCGGTTCGGCCTCGGCGAATGTCGCCTCCACCGGCATGGTCACCCTGCCATCGATGCGGCGACTCGGCTATCCGAAACGGATCGCCGCCGCGGTCGAGGCGGTGGCCTCCACCGGCGGCCAGATCATGCCGCCGCTGATGGGGGCCGGCGCGTTCGTCATGGTCGAACTGACCGGCATTCCCTACACACAGATCATTCTTGCCGCGGCGCTGCCGGCCATTCTGTATTTCGCGACGGTCTGGATCGGGGTGAACGGCTATGCCGACCGGCATGGGCTGAAGCCCTATGCCAAGGACATGCGGCCAGCATTGCGGGCCGTCATTGTCACCTCGCTGTTCTTCGCCCTGCCCTTTGCCGCGCTGCTGATCGTGATGTTCAGCGGCTACACGCCGCAATTCGCGGCTGCCTGCGCGATCATCCTTGCCGCGCTGCTGTTGCTGACAGGCGCGGATCTGAAATTCGATGCCATACGGACGCGTGACCGGCTGGTGATGGCCGCGGTCACCGCCGGCCGGCAGATCGCAATGATCGCCTCGATCATCCTGTGCGCCTCGATCATCGTCGGCATTCTGGGCATGACCGGGCTCGGTGTGAAGATCACCTCCGGCATCCTCGCTTTCTCCGGTGACAATCTGTGGCTGGCGCTGGCGCTGACGGCGCTTGCCTGCATCATCCTCGGCATGGAGGTGCCGACAACGGCCGCCTATGTCATCTGCGTGTCGGTCGCCGGGCCGGCATTGATCGATATGGGGGTCGCGCCGCTGCTGGTGCACCTGTTCATCTTCTGGTACGCGTTGCTGTCAACGATCACGCCGCCGGTCTGCGGCGGGGTGTTCATCGCCGCCAGCATGGTCGAGGAAAACTGGTTGCGGGTTGCCGGCAGTGCGATGTCGCTTGGTCTCGGCCTGTATGTGATCCCGCTTGCCATCATCCGGCATCCGGAGCTGACCAACCTTGCCGCCGCGCCGGTGGCGGCGATCCTGACAGCGCTGCAGATCGGCATCGGACTGGCGCTGCTTGGGCGCGGCCTGATTGCGCCACATGGCGCCGCGCTTCGCGCCGCGTTCGGG
>RFZL01000019.1 GCA_009920665.1 Alphaproteobacteria bacterium
TCTATGACGAGCTGTCGGAAATGGGGCATGGCCGCGGCGATACCTCGTCGCTGATCCGCCGCCTGCGCAAGGGGTAAATTTGTCTCATTCACATATTGACGGGGATGACATCCGGCATCCCCGCCGCGCCGGTCAGGCTCAATCGAAACTGAATTTCAGACCCACATAGGTCATGAATGTGGTGTCTTCCTCCATGCCGAAGCCGTCCATGCCGGCCATGAGGGCGACTTTGTCGGTCGCCGCATATTCGATGCCAAGACCAGTCATGACATCAACGCCATCATCCTTCACAGAGATATTGTCCAAGGCACTGGAAATCTTTCCGTCTATCTCCCATGAATGCAGGCCGATCTTGGCGCTCAGGCGGGTTCCTTCGTAAATATCGAAATGATATTTACCAGCTATTCCGACCGATTTTGCGGTTGCGGTGAAAGTGGTGCTTTCATTGAACACATACTCCTCCCCCTCTAACTTGAATGTAGCCCCGGTTTTGCCTGACAGTTTGGCCTTCCCAAGGTTGGCATAAAAGCCTTCCACGGCGATGTTGTCGTCAAACTCCCGACCAAAAAAAATATAACCTGCCGATGATTTGTTATCGATGGTTGCGCCCTTGCCGGCTGAGAGATCACTCTCAAATTCCGATTGTCCGCCGACGATGCCGGCATAGTATCCATCCGCCTGAACGGCTGTTGTGAACAGCAGCAGTGATATACCTGTGAGAATATAAAAAATGCGGGGGAATAATCTCGCCATGCCAATCTCCTTTGATGATGCAGGGATTGGACAAAAGGATAGGTCTGGTTAGTGCTTTGGGCGCCATCACATAGACGTGAGAAAAATTAATATAAACATTATGTTATGATATTATATGGCGCTGTAGGTGCCAATGCCGGATATGATCTGGTCTTGAGAGCCATGTCGTCATTTTTGGGGATTTCAGGTGACGCAATTTCTGACCATGAATGGCGCATTGATTGGCGCGCTGCTTGTCACCTGTGTCATCACTGCCGGTCCGATACAACGGCCGCCGCCTTGCGGGTCTATCTCGGTGTCTGCCTCGGCTTTCCAGCGATGGTCTTTGTCGTGTCGCTGGCCGTCGCCCATTATGGCGAGGCCATCATCGACCAGCTGACCATCATCAAATATCTCGGTATCGGCTTTCTGCTCTATCTGGCGGTCAAGCTGTTCCTCGCCGCGCCAAGCGACCTGTCCGGGCGGACCGGCACCGCGCCGGGCTTCATCTTCGCGTTCCTGTTCCAATGGACAAATCCAAAGGCCTGGGCGATGGCGTCAAGCACCGCTGTCATCGCCGGGCCCGAGCTGTTCTTCCTGCCAGCGCTGATTTACCAGATCGTGATCTTCCCCTGTGTCGGGGTCTGGTTCTGGTTTGGCGACCTGTTGAAGCGCCGGATCCTCGGCACGCCGTATGAGCGGTATCTCAACCGCGCGCTCGCCGTGCTGCTGGCGCTCAGCGTCCTGATGATGGTGATCTGAGCCTGAAATTCAAATCTACAGACCGACGCAGACGAATTTGATCTCCAGAAACTCGTCGATCCCGTATTTCGAGCCCTCGCGGCCGAGGCCCGAGCTCTTCACCCCACCGAACGGCCCGACCTCGGACGAGAAAATGCCGGTATTCGCCGCCACCATGCCATATTCCAGCGCCTCGCTGACGCGGAACAGCCGCGTCGTGCTGTCGGTGAAGATATAGGCGGCAAGGCCGAATTCGGTGTCATTCGCCATCGCGACGGCCTCCTCGTCAGTGGAGAACCGGAACAGGCCCGATACCGGCCCGAAGGTCTCCTCGCCAAACATCTGCATTTCAGGCGTCATGCCGGACAGCACGGTCGGCTGGAAGAAGGTGCCGCCAAGCTCATGCCGGCCGCCGCCGGTCAGCAGTTCGGCGCCCTTGTCCAGCGCGTCGGCGACATGGCGCTCGATCTTGTCCAGCCCCTGTTCGTCGATGATCGGCCCCTGCTCGACGCCATCCTCCATGCCGTTGCCGACCTTCATTGCGGCGCTGGCCTCGACAAGCCGGCGCGCGAATTCATCATAAATGCCGTCCTGCACGAAAATGCGGTTGGCGCAGACACAGGTCTGGCCGGCATTGCGGTATTTCGAGGCCATGGTGCCGGCGATCGCGACGTCGATATCGGCGTCGTCGAAGACGATCAGCGGCGCGTTGCCGCCAAGCTCGAGGCTCATCTTCTTCAGGGTGCCGGCGCTCTGGCGCATCAGGATGCGGCCAACTTCGGTCGAACCGGTGAAGGTCATCTTGCGGATCCGGTCATCGGCACACAGCGCCGTGCCGATGGCCGGCGCGTCCATGCCGGTGACAATGTTGATCACGCCGGCCGGAATGCCGGCGCGCTCAGCCAGTTCGGCCAGCGCCAGTGCCGACAGCGGCGTCTGTTCGGCCGGTTTCAGAACGCAGGCGCAGCCGGCGGCGATTCCGGGCGAGACCTTGCGGGTGATCATCGCGATCGGGAAGTTCCAGGGCGTGATCGCGCCGAACACGCCGACAGGCTGCTTAAAGGTCAGGAAGCGCTTGTCCGGGATCGGACTCTCCATGACATCGCCGCAGACCCGCCGCGCCTCCTCGGCGAACCAGTCGACAAAGGTGGCGCCATAGGCGATCTCGCCACGCGCCTCGGTGATCGGCTTGCCCATCTCGGTGGTCAGGATGACGGCCAAATCCTCGGCATTGGCGAGGATCAGCTCGTACCATTTGCGCATCACCATGGCACGGTCCCTAGCGGTGCGCGCGGCCCACGCCGCCTGCGCCGGCACCGCGGCATCGATCGCCGCCGTGACCGCCTCCGCGCCCAGATTGGCCACTTCGGCGACGGTCTCGCCAGTTGCCGGGTTGGTTACGGCAAAACGCCTGTTCTGCGGTGCCTGCACCCAGTCACCATCGATATATGCGTCGGTGCGAAGCAGGGTCGGATCGTTCAGCTTCATGGTTCGGGCTTTCCTGGAAAGAATCAATCAGCCCCGGTCCCGGTTCCGGGCTTAGTCACGGTTTCAATCACGGGGCGGCAGGGGTCGCCGGTTCAACGTCTCGAACGGCCCGCCATCGGAGCCGAGCCGGTGCGCCCGCGCCACCTCGACATATTGCGACGCTGATTTGCGGTTGTTGGCGAGATCCTCACCGCTGAGGTCGCGCATCTTGCGGGCCGGCCGGCCGGCCCATAATTCACCCGCCGGGATCACCTTGCCCGGGGTCAGCATGGCGCCGGCGGCCAGCATGCCGGTTGGCTCGATCACCGCGCCATCCATGACAATCGCCCCCATGCCGACGAAGCCGCCATCGCCGATGGTACAGGCATGGACCAGCGCGCAATGGCCGATCGTGACGCCATTGCCGATGATTGTCGGAAAGGTGCGGCTGTCGATATGGATACAGCTATTGTCCTGGATATTGGTGTTCGCGCCAATGGTCACATAATTATTGTCGCCGCGGATGGTCACATTGTGCCAGACGCTGCTGTGCGCGTCGATTCGCACCGCGCCGACAATGGCGGCGGTCGGCGCGACAAATACGGTGCCGTCGATTTCCGGCACCAGATCCATGAAGGGCGCGATATAGGCGCGCCTGATATGGGCGCCGGACGGGCCGTCCTCGGTCAGGTCATAGGTCATGTGGATGCTCCTTCGGGCCGAATAGCATAACATGACTTACCGTCAACAGGTGCCGATTTACAGAGATTTTTAACCTTCATGTTTATTGAAAACGCCAACTGCTGTA
Source organism: Alphaproteobacteria bacterium (assembly GCA_009920665.1). GTDB lineage: Bacteria > Pseudomonadota > Alphaproteobacteria > Puniceispirillales > Puniceispirillaceae > UBA8309. The sequence goes on from RFZL01000019.1 coordinate 3,749, forward strand.
CCAAGATACGGAACAACGCAAATCTATGGAGGCTGACATGGCATTCACTCTACCGGACCTGCCCTACGCGCATGATGCGCTGGCCAATCTGGGCATGAGCGCGGAGACGCTCGAATATCACCACGACCTGCATCACAATGCCTATGTGGTGAACGGCAACAAGCTGGTCGCCGGTACCGAATGGGAAGACAAGTCTCTCGAGGACATCATCACCGGCACCTATGACGCCTCCGCCGTAACGCAGGGCGGAATCTTCAACAACGCCTCGCAGCATTGGAACCACAACCAGTTCTGGGAAATGATGGGCCCGGGCGAGTCCGGCATGCCGGGCGAGCTGGAATCAGCGCTGAATGAAAATTTCGGCAGCGTCGATGCCTTCAAGGATGAATTCAAGGCGGCCGGTGCCGGACAGTTCGGTTCGGGCTGGTGCTGGCTGGTCAAGACAGCCGATGGCGGGCTGAAGGTGACCAAGACGGAAAATGGTGTGAACCCGCTCTGCTTTGGCCAGACAGCGCTTCTTGGCTGTGATGTGTGGGAACATTCCTACTATATCGATTTCCGCAACAAGCGGCCTGACTATCTCGCCAATTTCCTCGACCGGCTGGTCAATTGGGAAAATGTGGCCTCGCGCCTCTAGGCACGCAACATTTATCTTTCAGCCCCGCCAGGCCCCGGCCCGGCGGGGTTTTTTAATGTTCTGACTTTTTGCACGCGCCGCATTTACACCGCAAACGCGCCACATTGAGATACTTAATCGGCGTTATGATGAGACCAGTTCGAGAGTCCCTCCCAACCAAGAATGAAAGGATCGAATCATGGCAGCAGCAGCCATTCTGTTTCTCGTCGGCATCGGTTTCTACAACAGCGACGGCATGTCCGAATTCCGCGAACACAGCAATCACAACGCACAATATGTCTTCGCCTATGTCGAGGAATGCGAAAGCGGCCTTCGCGACTCGGGATATGCATACGCACCGTCGGGAAGCATTGTCCTGAAACAGGTCAATCGCGACGGCACTGTCGGTGATGTCTGCGCCGAGTAGAGTAGAGTCGATCAGGGCCGCCCGTTAAGGGCCCTCGTCAGTCCTGCGAACTGCCGTCACCAACCATGCTGTTGACGCGCAGACGCAGGGCGTTGAGCCGGATGAAGCCATGCGCATCCGCATGGTCGTAATCGACCGCCCCCTCCTCGAAGGTGACGAGATCGGCGTTATAGAGTGAATTCGGTGACTTCCTGCCGGTAACGATGACATTGCCCTTGTAGAGCTTGACCCGCACGACCCCGCGCACGGCATCACGGCAACTGTCGATGGCCGCCTGCAGCATCTCGCGCTCTGGTGCGAACCAGAACCCGTTATAGACCAGTTCGGCATAGCGCGGCATCAGTTCGTCCTTCTGATGCGCCGCGCCGCGGTCCAGCGTGATTGATTCCATGGCGCGCCGCGCGGTCAGCAGAATGGTGCCGCCCGGGGTTTCATATACGCCGCGCGACTTCATCCCGACGAACCGGTTCTCGACCAGATCGATCCGGCCAATGCCGTTCGCGCCGCCAAGCTCGTTCAACCTTGTCAGTAGCTGTGCCGGCGTCATTTTCACGCCGTCGATGGCCACCGGGTCGCCGGCCTCGAACTCGATTTCGATTTCGGTCGGCTTGTCGGGTGCATCCTCGGGCGATACCGAGCGCGAGAAGACATATTCCTCCGGTGCCACCCACGGATCCTCAAGAACCTTTCCCTCGGCCGAGATGTGAAGAAGATTCGCATCGACGCTGAACGGCGCCTCACCACGCTTGTCGCGCGGGATTGGAATCTGGTTCTGCTCGGCATATTCGATCAGCTTCGTCCGTGACCCGAGGTCCCATTCACGCCACGGGGCGATCACCCTGATGTCGGGCTGAAGGGCATAATAGGCCAACTCGAACCGGACCTGGTCATTGCCCTTGCCGGTGGCGCCATGCGCAACGGCATCGGCACCGACGGCCCGTGCGATCTCGATCTGCCGCTTGGCAATGAGCGGGCGCGCGATCGAGGTGCCAAGAAGATACATCCCCTCATAGAGGGGGTTGGCGCGGAACATCGGGAACACATAGTCACGCACGAACTCCTCACGCAGATCCTCGATGAAAATCTCCTTGATGCCCAGCAACTCGGCCTTGGCGCGGGCCGGTTCGACCTCATCGCCCTGGCCGATATCGGCGGTGAAGGTCACAACCTGTGCGTTATACCGGTCCTGCAGCCAGCGCAGAATGACCGAGGTGTCGAGCCCGCCGGAATAGGCCAGAACGACTTTTTTGACTGAATCCTGTTTCATGGCGTTTCTCATAACGGATCGTCTGTGTCCCCGCAACGCAGATTTTATGTGCCACACAGGCCCGGCGAGGCCGTTCATGGGACGTTTTGTGGCGACAAGGGCATATTGTGGCCCGGCTTTGGCGGGTAAGCCAGCAGTCATGGTGCCAGTCCACGACCCCGAAGGATGAAATCCAATGACCCCCAAGACGGACATCGAGATCGCGCGTGCCGCAACCAAGCTGCCGATCCAGCAGATTGGCGACAAGCTTGGCATTCCGGCGCAGGACCTTCTTCCCTTCGGCCATGACAAGGCGAAATTGTCAGCCGAGTTCATTGCCGCGGCTTCGGATCGCGAGGATGGCAAGCTGATCCTGGTGACGGCTATCAACCCGACCCCGGCCGGCGAGGGCAAGACAACCACCACGGTCGGGCTGGTCGACGGGCTGAACGCCATCGGCAAGCAGGCCACCGTCTGTATCCGCGAGGCTTCGCTTGGTCCCTGTTTCGGGATGAAGGGTGGCGCTGCTGGTGGCGGTTATGCGCAGGTGGTGCCGATGGAGGAAATGAATCTCCATTTCACCGGTGATTTTCACGCCATCACATCGGCCCATAATCTGCTGTCGGCGATGATCGACAACCATATCTACTGGGGCAACGAGCTGGAGATCGATCAGCGGCGCGTGACCTGGCGCCGCGTCGTCGATATGAATGACCGCGCGCTGCGTGATATCGTGTCCAGTCTTGGCGGCGTGTCGAACGGCTTTCCGCGGCAGGCCGGCTTCGACATCACCGTCGCCTCCGAAGTGATGGCCATCCTGTGCCTTGCGACCGATCTTGAGGATCTGCAGAAACGCCTTGGCGACATCATCGTCGCCTATCGCCGCGACCGCTCGCCGGTCTATTGCCGTGACATCAAGGCAGATGGCGCGATGACGGTGCTGCTGGCGCAGGCGCTGCAGCCGAACCTTGTGCAGACCCTCGAGAACAACCCGGCCTTTGTGCATGGTGGCCCGTTCGCCAATATCGCGCATGGCTGTAATTCGGTGATCGCCACGAAGACGGCGCTGAAACTGTCCGAGTATGTTGTCACCGAGGCCGGTTTCGGGGCCGATCTCGGTGCCGAGAAATTCATGAACATCAAATGCCGCAAGGCCGGTCTGGCGCCAAGCGCCGTTGTCCTTGTGGCCACCATCCGGGCGATGAAGATGAATGGCGGCGTCGCGCGGGCCGACCTCGGCGCCGAAAATGTCGCCGCGGTACAGGCGGGGTGCGCCAACCTCGGACGGCATATCGAGAATCTGAAATCCTTTGGCGTGCCGGTTGTCGTGGCGGTGAACCATTTCACCGGCGATACCGATGCCGAAATCGCCGCGCTGAAGGCCTATGTCGCCGAGCAGGGAAGCGAGGCCATCATCTCACGGCACTGGGAACTTGGTGGCGAGGGCGCGAAGGAGCTTGCCATCCGCGTTGCCGAAATTGCCGACGCCGACATGGCCAGTTTCGCGCCAATCTACCCCGATGACATGCCGCTGTTCGAAAAAATCGAGACCATCGCCAAGCGAATCTACCGTGCCGACGAGGTGCTGGCCGACAAGAAAATCCGCGACCAGCTGCGACAATGGGAAGATCAGGGCTATGGTCATCTGCCGGTCTGTATGGCAAAGACGCAATATAGCTTCAGCACCGATCCCAATCTGCGCGGCGCGCCAACCGGCCATTCGGTGCCGGTCCGCGAGGTCAGGCTGTCGGCCGGGGCCGGTTTCATCGTCGCCATCTGCGGCGAGATCATGACGATGCCGGGCCTGCCGCGCGTCCCGTCTGCGGAAAATATCTGTCTGAACGAGGCCGGTGAGATCGAAGGTCTGTTCTGATCCGGCTAGAGTGATGCCGCGGCGGTGGTCAGAGCGTGGTGAAGTGACTGTGCCGAGGCGCGCGGGCCATAGATGGTGAAGCCGATATAGGCGTCGCGGCAGACCAGAACACACAGCATATGATGAACAGGTGTCCGCACCGCCGCGCCGCCCTGCATCAATCGCGTATCGGCGGCGCTGAGCCGCTCCAGCATGGCCGGTACATCCTTGCCGGTGATGTCGAACCGGACCCACGCATCGCTCTGGTCGGTGATCGAGGCCGCCGCCCCGAAGCTGGCGGCAAGCCTGCCAGCAAGATCAGTTGCGCCGGTTTCGGCCTCGACAAGGAACTGGTCGGGCCCCATCCAGATCACCCCATGCGCATCGGTGCCGGCCCGCTGTCCAGGTGCCGGCAGGTCGGTGCCAAGGACCTTCCCGACGGCCTTTTCAAAATCGGCCATCCTGCCGCGCCGCATCGCCAGCGAGGCAAGACAGGTGTCGGCGATCTCGGCAATCCGGATGCCGCCGATGGTCTCGTCATAGGCGGTGATGCCGCCAAGCGCGGTGATTGCTGTCAGGCTAGCCACGGAGTCGCTCTCCCTCGGGATCGATGAAATGCGGGCTGCAGATGCGGGCGCGGGCTGATCGTCCTTCGAGCGGGTTCATCAGCCGCACCATCTCACCATGCCGGTCTGCGCCACGGGCGATGAAGCCAAGCCCGATCGAGGCCCCGATATGCGGCGACCAGGCAGCCGAGGTGACATAGCCCTCATCATGCGCCGGGTCGACCGGCGTGCCCTCGGCGAACAGATGCGCGCCGGCGGTCACATTATCGCCATCGATGGCCTGCAGCCCGACAAGACACAGCCCGTCCTCGGCGACAAGCGCCTCGCGCCCGGCCAGCACCGCGCCGATGCTGTCCTTCTTCGTCGAGACCATCTTCGCCATGCCAAGATTGCGCGCGGTGATCGTGCCGTTCAGTTCATTGCCGGTAACGTGCCCCTTTTCGACCCGCATGACGCCAAGCGCCTCGGTGCCATAGGGGGTAATGTCATAGGCATCGCCGGCCGCCATCAGCGCGCGGATCATCGCATCGCCATAGCGCGACGGCACGGCGATTTCATAAGCCAGCTCGCCGGAGAAGGAGATTCTGAACAGCCGCGCCATCACACCGCCACAGACGCTGATCGTCCCGCAGGCCATAAAGGGAAACGCCTCGTTGGAAATGTCATGTTGCGGGTCGACAACCACCTGCAGGACGCGCCTTGCGTTCGGGCCGGCTACGGCGAACTGAGCCCAGCTGTCGGTGGCCGAAATCAGCTGCACATCCATGTCAGGGCGCAGACACTGGCGCACGAATTCCAGATGCCGATAGACGCCGACGGCGTTCGCCGTGGTGGTGGTCATCAGATAGTGCGTCTCGCCAAGCCGCGCCGTGGTGCCGTCATCCATCACCATGCCATCCTCGCGCAGCATCAGCCCATAGCGCGTCTTGCCAACCGGAAGGGTGGAAAACATGTTGCTGTAGACAAGGTCGAGAAAGGCGCCGGCATCACTTCCCTGGATATCGATCTTGCCAAGCGTGCTGACATCGCACACCCCGACCGAGCGGCGGGTGGCCAGAACTTCGCGATCGACCGATTCGCGCCAATGTGTTTCGCCCTCGCGCGGGAACCATTGCGCGCGAAGCCAGCTTCCCGCCTCGACAAAGACGGCCCCTTGCTCGGCCGCCCAGTGATGCGATGGCGGCAGGCGTGTTGGCCGAAAATCGCGGCCGACCGAGCGGCCGGCAAAGGCGGCGATCGGCGTTGGCGTGTAGGGCGGGCGGTAGATGGTGGTGCCGGTCTCGGCGATGGTCTTTCCTGTCAGCTCGGCCATCACGGCAAGGCCGAGGACGTTCGAGGTGCGGCCCTGGTCACCTGCCATGCCAAGCGTGGTGTAGCGTTTCAGATGTTCGACAGCGCGGAAATTCTCCTGATGCGCCAGCCCGACATCCTTCACCGTGACGTCATTCTGCTGGTCGAGCCAAGCGCGTTTTGTGCCGCCGACATGCCATAGCGGGGTGATGGTAACGGGCGCATCATCGGCCTCAGGCAGCGGCGCCGTTTTCACCTTCATGCCAAGCTCGGCAAGCTGCGCCAGCGCCTGGTCCCGCCCGTCGGCAAGTGCGCTGGCGGTGCTGAAAATGCCGCGTGCGGCGCCGGCGACGGCAAGGCCGGGCGGCACCCCTTCGCCGGGGATGAAGGCGGCGATATCCTCCTGCCATTGCGGCCGGCCGCGATGATGGCATGTCAGATGGACATTCGGGTTCCAGCCGCCGGACACGGCCAGCGCTCCGCAGGACAGATGTTTACGTCCGCCATCGGCAAGCCGCAGCGTGACATGCCCGATGCCGCGCCGTCCGCTGCTGTTGCTGACAACGGCGCCGGCGAACAGTTCGGCGATATTGCTTGCCGGCGCGTCGGGCCGCGAATCTATAATGGCGGCAATCTCCACCCCGGCGGCGGCAAGGTCGGCTGCCGTGCGGTGCCCGTCATCATTGTTCGTGAAGATGGCGATGCGTTCGGCCGGCGCGGCGGCCCAGCGATTGACATAGGCGCGCATGGCGCCGGCCTGCATGATCCCCGGCCGGTCATTATTGTCGAAGGCGATCAGCCGTTCGGTCGCGCCGGCGGCCAGGATCGCGCGCTTTGCATAGACCCGCCACAGAATCTGGCGCGGCGTTCCCGCGCGCGGCACTGGCAGATGGTCGGACACACGTTCCAGAACGCTGTAAATGCCGTGGTCGAAGATGCCGATGGCGGTGCTGCGCGGCATCACCCGTACATTCGGCAGGCCGGCAAGCTCGGCTGCTGCCTGCGCCGCCCATTCATTGCCGCTCAGGCCGCCGACAGATTCGCGCTCCATCGTCAGCCGGCCACCGGCGCAAAAATCCTCATCGACAAGAATCACCTCGGCACCGGCGCGGCCGGCTGTCAGCGCTGCCATCAGCCCGGCCGGTCCGGCCCCGATGACAAGAAGATCGCAATGCCGGAAGCCGCGATCATAGACATCCGGATCAGGATCGCCCGACAGCGCGCCAAGCCCGGCAGCCTGCCTGATCAACGGTTCATAGACACGCTCCCAGAAGGCTTTCGGCCACATGAAGGTCTTGTAGTAGAAGCCGGCACCGAGAAAGGCCGAGAACCGGTCATTGATCCCCATCAGGTCAAAGCCGAGAGAGGGAAACCGGTTCTGGCTGCGGGCCACCAGCCCGTCATGAAGTTCGGTCATGGTGGCGCGGCTGTTGGGCTCGCGGCGCGCGCCCTCGCGAAGCTCGACAAGGGCGTTCGGTTCCTCCGACCCGGCGGATATGATTCCGCGCGGCCGATGATATTTGAACGACCTTCCGACCAGCCGGACACCGTTCGCCAGCAGCGCCGAGGCAAGGGTGTCGCCGGCGAATCCCCCATAGCGCCGCCCGTCAAAGGTGAAGTCGAGCGGCGCTTCGCGGTCGATCAGCCCGCCATCCAGACGGTTCACCTGCGTCATGACCGGCCTCCCGCTGTCACGACATCCGAGGCAAGTTCGACAGCCAGAATCTCATGCGTGGCGGTGTCGCGCGTGACAACCAGCCAGCTGCGGTCGCCCATCTCATGGTACCAGAGTTCGCGATGCGTACCCGCCGGGTTGTCGCGAAGATACTGATAGTCGAAGAATGTCTCGGCGGCATCGTCGGCGGACGCATCGGGCCGCTGCAGCAGGCTGGCATCGCCAAGACAGGTGAATTCCTGTGAGTCCCGTGGTCCCAGAAGCGGGTGTTCGATGATCATGTCGTTACCGCTCCTCAGTGCAGGTTGGGCTGCGCGCCCGACCCCTTTTCATCAATCATCATGCCGCGTCTGAACCTGTCGAGCCGGAAAGCGGTGGCGGTGTCGTGAGGCGTGTCTGTCGCCAGAAGATGGGCAAAGCAATATCCCGAGGCGGGGGTCGCCTTGAAGCCGCCATAGCACCAGCCGCCATTGAAATAGAGACCGTCGACAGGCGTCCGATCGATGATCGGTGAGCCATCCATACTCATATCCATGATGCCGCCCCACATCCGCACCATACGGGCGCGCCCGATCATTGGCATCAATGTCATGCCGCCCTCGCAGACATCCTCGACCACCGGCAGATTGCCGCGCTGGGCGTAGGAATTATACATGTCGATATCGCCGCCAAAGACCAGCCCGCCCTTGTCGGACTGGCTGATATAGAAATGGCCGGCGCCATAGGTGACGACACCGGGGATCACCGGCTTCAACCCCTCCGAGACGAAGGCCTGCAGGACATGGCTTTCGATCGGAAGCCGCATTCCGGCAGCCTGCATGACGCGGCTGCTGCTGCCGGCAACGGCGCAACCGACCTTGCGGGCGGCGATGAAGCCGCGGCTTGTCTCGACACCGGTGCAGCGCCCGTTCTGGATGCGAAAGCCGGTGACCTCGCAATTCTGGATGATGTCGACGCCGCGCCGGTCGGCGCCGCGCGCATAGCCCCAGGCCACCGCGTCGTGGCGCACGGTGCCACCGCGGCGCTGGACAAGTGCGCCCTGAATGGGAAAACGGCCATTGTCGAAATTCAGGAAGGGGATCTCGGCGCGAAGCTGCGCGGCGTCGAGAAGCTCGGCATCGGCGCCATGCAGAATCATCGCATTGCCGCGCCGCCGATAGGCGTCGCGCTGCCCGTCGGAATGATAGAGGTTATAGACCCCGCGCTGGCTGACCATGGCGTTGTAGTTGAGATCCTGTTCCAGCCCTTCCCAGAGCTGCAAGGAGAATTCGTAGAAAGGTTCATTGCCGGGAAGAAGGTAGTTCGAGCGGATGATGGTGGTGTTGCGGCCGACATTGCCGCCACCGATCCAGCCCTTTTCCAGAACCGCCACCGAGGCCTCGCCATAGCGGCTTGCCAGGTAATAGGCTGTCGCCAGCCCATGGCCACCGCCGCCGACAATCACGAAATCATAGGCCTGTTGCGGCTCCGGATCACGCCAGGCAGGCCGCCAGCCACGGTTTCCGGTAAGACCTTCCCGCAGGATCCGGAATCCGGAATACCCTCCCATCTTGCGCATGACACCTCGCGTTCGCCGCAGCTGTTTCCCAATCACCAGACAGCCACCATTGTCGTGTCAATTCAAGTCGGAAGACGCCAGCATGCGACATTTTGTGGCGAGAATTGGCAGCGCCCGGTGAACCGGTGTCAGCTGTCGCGAAGCAGCGGTGCCGGCTTGCGGCCAAGGGTGCGTACGGCGCCGGCCAGCCCCAGCATCGCCGTTGCCGCGGCGCCGACCATGGTGGTCATCAGCACAAGCGTGAAATCAAGTTCGAAATCGGCATTCAGAAAGCCCTCGATCAGGCCCCAGCTGGCGAGGCTGCCGATGAGGGCCGCCGCCACCGCGGCCAGCATGCCGAGAAGCGCATATTCAAGGAACCAGGCGATGGCGATGGAAAGACGGGTGGCGCCGAGAACCTTCAGGATCACCGAGTCGGCAAGCCGCTGCGCCTCGGTGCTGGCCACGGTGCCGGCAAGAACGGCGATTCCGGCAACAAGTGTGACCAGTGCCGTCAGCTGCACCGCCGCGCCAAGCAGGCCGATCACCCGCTGTGCCGTGGACACAGCCTCGCGCACCGAAATGGCCGAAATATTGGAAAAGGCGGCGGCGACATTGCGGTCAACCGCGATCGCCGCGTCATCATTGTCGACGCGTGTACTGGCCATCCAGCTGTGCGGTGCCGCTTCCAGCAGCCCCGGTGACAGGACGAAGACGAAATTGATGCTGAAACTTTCCCATTCAACCGCGCGGATGCTGGTGATCTCGGCGCTGACCGACCGGCCGAGGACATTGAAGGTGACGCTGTCACCAATCCAGACACCAAGCTCGCGCGCCTCCTCCTCGGACATCGAGGCCTGCGGTGGGCCGGCATAATCGGCCGGCCACCATGCACCGGCGATGATCTCGCCACTGTCCGGCGGGGTCGCCGACCAGGTCAGCGCACGGTCACCGCGGAGCACCCAGGCCGATCCGCCCTTCATGTCGAATTCCTCGGCCGGTTTGCCGCCGAGGCTTGTCACACGTCCGCGCAGAATCGGTGTCTTCGAGACCGAGGTCACACCCGGCGTATTGGTGGTGATCGCGATGAAACGGTCGATCTGGTCCGGCTGGACATCGATGAAGAACCAGGCCGGCGCGTCCTCGGCAACCCTGGTGTCGATCTGCCGGCCGATATTGGCCTGCGACAGCGACACGGTGACAAGAACCGACAGGCCAAGGCCAAAGGCGATGACAATGGCGCGCACCGGCGATCCCGGCCGCGTGATGGCCGACAGCGCCAGCCGCGCCGGCACATAGGACGGCACCGGCAACCGGCGCAGCGCCATCAGCAACAGCTCGCCAAGCCCGGCCAGAAGCACGATCGCCGCCAGCGAGCCGCCGATGAAGGTCAGTGTCAGAAGCAGGTCGCGTGTCGCCACAAAGGCCAGACCGGCAAGGCCAAGCAGGGCGGCAAGCGCCATCATCAGATAGACCGGCCGCGGCCGCCCGCCAGGCATGCTGTTCAGGCGCCTGAACAGATTTGCCGCCCGCACCTCTTCGGCCTTGGCAAGTGGCCATAGCGCGAACAGGAAAGAGGTGACAATGCCAAAGCCGGCCGCGACGATGAGAGGCAGAGGATAGACCGATACCTTGATCGGGACGGTGACATAGGCGGATAGCAGATCGACGGCGAAGACCGGCGCGATGGCGGCCAGCCCGACACCCAGCCCGACACCCAGCCCGGCGATCAGCATCACCTGCAACAGATAGATCCGGAAAATCAGACGCGATGGCGCGCCAAGGCATTTGAAGGTGGCGATCACCGGCATGCGGCTGCCAAGCCAGGCCCGCACCGCGCCAGCGACGCCGAGCCCGCCGATCAACAGGGCCGTCAGCCCGACAAGCACCAGAAACACCTCGGTCCGGTCAATGAAGACATCAAAACCGGGGGCGGCATTCATGACATCGCGCACGCGCACACCATCGTCACGCCCGGCCGTCCGCAGCGCGGTGACAGCCGCCTCGCGGTCGCCCTGATTCGCCAGAAGCAGCCTTGTCCGGTGGGTGATCATGGCGCCGGGCTGGTCAAGGCCGGTCATCTCGAGTGTGGCGCGCGACATCAATACGCGCGGCCCGAAGGTCACGAAACTGACCGACCTGTCCGGCTCATAGGTCAGCGTGTCGCTGACCGTCAGGTCGGCCTCGCCGATCCGCACCCGTGAGCCGGGCGCAATCTCGAGCGCGCGCGCCATCTGTGGGTCGATGACGATCATGCCGTCGCCAAGCGCATCGGTGACGGCCCCGCCGCCGCCAAGCGTCGCCGTGCCGACAAGAGGCCAGTTGCCCTCAACCGCCTTCAGCGCCACCAGCTTGCGCGCGTCATCTGTCTGCAGCATCGCGCGCATCTCGAGGCTTCGTGACAGCGTGCCGTATTCCGCGGCGATTGAGGTGACATTCTGTGGTGTCGGCCGGTAGAGGCTTCGCAGCTCCACATCGCCGCCAAGAAGAAGCTGTGCATTGCCGGCAATGCCGGTGCGCATCGCCTCGGCAACCGACCCGACGGTGCCGATGGCGGCAACACCAAGCATCAGCGCACCGAGAAACACCCGGAAACGCGCTACCGAGCCGCGGATTTCACGCCGCGCCATCCGCCAGGCGAGGCGCCAGCCCGAATCTCCGCCAGTCATGACGTCATCAGCCATCGGCACGGTCACGCGGCGCGATGTGTCGAGGAGGCGCGGTCCTCGACGATGCGGCCATCCTCGATGGTCAGGACCCGGCTGCATTGCTCGGCAAGCCCGGGGTCATGCGTGACAAGGACCAGCGCGGCGCCGGCTACCGCCGTGGCCTCGAACAGGGTTGTGATGACCTTTTCACTGGTTCCGCTGTCCAGATTGCCTGTCGGTTCGTCGGCAAGCAGGATCTTCGGACGCGGGGCAATCGCCCGCGCGATGGCGACCCGTTGCTGCTCACCGCCTGACATCTGGTCGGGAAGGTGCGTTTTCCGGTGCCCGAGACCGACCGATGCAAGCGCCTCTGCCGCCAGATCCGCGGCGTCGGGGTGCCCGGCGAGTTCCAGCGGCACGGCCACATTCTGCAGCGCCGTCATCGAGGGGATCAGGCGGAAGGCCTGGAAGACGATCCCGACCTTGTCGCGGCGAAGCGCCGCCAGCGCGTCCTCTCCCATGCTGGTGATATCCTGGCCGGCAAGATGGATGTTGCCGCCGGTCAGGCTTTCCAGCCCGGCCATGATCATCAGCAGGCTTGTCTTGCCGGCGCCGCTCGGGCCCAGCACGCCGACCGTCTCGCCGCTGCCGATCCGCAGCGAGATGCTGCGCAGGATATCCACCATGCCGTCGGCGCTGGCCAGCGACAGGCAGGCATTGTCGAGTGCGATGATGGCGTCGCTGGCGTCGCTGTCAGCGGCACCGCCATTCGAACCGGGGGATGTGGTCTGGTCTGACACGAATGTCGATCCTTCCTGGCAAGCCGGTTGCCCTGACAAGCTGGCCATCGGTGGACGGCCATCGGTGAAAGGCATTTGTCATGACCCGTCCCCGGCATGACGGGACCTGTTGATCTGGACTAACATCAGCCAGCTACATAAAGTGACGTCGCGGCGATCCGGTTCGGACAACCATTTCGTCGCGGCGATGCGACGCATATGGTGGTCACCCTGATGTCAATCAACAGCCCCACATCAATCAACCGGCTTGTGCGCGGTATTTTCTCTCCCCTGCCGGTTCTTCTGGCGGTTCTTCTGGCGGTTCTGCTTCCGGCCGTGGCACAGGCCGATCAGCCACGGTTGCTGGTGCTCGGGGACTCGCTTGTCGCCGGCTATGGACTGCCGCCGGGGCAATCGCTACCCGACCAGCTGCAACGCGATCTGGCGGCAGGCGGAATGCCGGTGGCGGTGATCAATGCAGGTGTGTCCGGCGATACGACGGCAGGCGGGCTGGCGCGCCTCGACTGGTCGCTTGCCGACAATCCGGACGCGGTGATCATCGTTCTTGGCGGCAATGACATGCTGCGTGGCCTGCCGCCGGAAGGCACGGCGGCCAATCTCGATGCCATCATCACCCGCCTTCGCGACCGGAATATGGAAGTGCTGCTCGCCGGCATGATGGCGCCGCGCAATCTGGGCCCCGCCTATGTCGAGGCGTTCGATGCCATCTACCCGGCGCTGGCGCGGCGGCATGACATCGAATTCTATCCGTTTTTTCTCGACGGGGTGGCGCTCGATCCGGCGTTGAATCTTGATGACGGGCTGCATCCGAACCGGCAGGGAATCATCGAGATCAGCCGTCGCATCCTGCCATCTGTCGAGCGCCTCCTGGCGCGTCTCGAGCGGTGAGTCCGGCTCCGGCCCAAAATTCTTTGCATCACCCTGCGAGGTGTCTTAAAGTGCCGCCGTTCATAAGGGGCGGCCGGCTGCTTTCATAAATTTGCCACAGTCTGGCGGCACCGTTCGGCGGATTATTCGCGGCGTGGCTGCGGCATGTGGTTGAGGCATGTGCCCGGCGCGCTGTCCGGTTTGTTGACCGGACTGACCAACTTTGACACCCGGAGCCTTTAACAGAGGATGATGATCGGACTATGACGGTGAAGCGAAGTTTCGTTTTCTTGGTGGCGTCGGCGATGATGACGGCGCTGTTCGGCACAATCTCGATGGCGGCGGAACCGCAACGCATGCTGACCGAACGGGACTGGCAGGCCTTCCGTGTCGATGAGGATAAGGGGCGGACCTGTTTCATCAGTTCGGTGCCGACCAAATCGACCGGCAAATACGACCCTGACAATCGTGGCGAGGTGCGGGTGTTTGTCTCGCATGGCCCGAACAAGGCCGAGCGCAATGTCGTGCAGTTCGTCGCCGGGTACAAGCACAAGAAACATTCCGATGTGACGGTGAATATCGATGGCAAGAAATTCACCCTCTTCACCATCGAGGGGCGCGCCTATGCCGAGTCCGAGGAGGATGATATCGCCATGATCAGGGCGATGAAGCGCGGCACGAAGATGTCGGTGGTCGGCACCTCGAGCCGGGGCACGAAGACCACCGACACCTATTCACTGTCGGGCTTCACCAAGACGAAGAACCTGATCGACAAGACCTGCAAGTGAACCGGTGCAGTTCCATTTTGACCGGACAATGGCGCGCGGCGCCGGACCAGGGATAATGACACACGCAGCCCAACTCCAGACACCGGCCGAGACGAACGCGCCCCGCGATCTTCTCGGCATGGGCCCGGCTGAGCTTGAGGCTGCGGTTGTCGCCGCCGGCCTGCCGAAATTCCGTGCCCGCCAGCTCTGGCGCTGGGTCTGGCGGCACGGGTTGACCTCGTTTGAGGAGATGAGCGATCTTGGCAAGCCGGTGCGCCAGGCCTTTGCCGACATGTTCACGCTTGACCGGCCGGCGGTGACGCGGCGCCTGACCTCCAGCGACGGCACCATCAAATGGCTGCTCCGCTTTCCTGACGGGAACGAGGCCGAGACCGTCTATATCCCGGACAAGGATCGCGGCACCCTGTGCATTTCATCGCAGGTGGGATGCACGCTGACCTGCAGTTTCTGCCACACCGGCACGCAAAAACTTGTCCGCAACCTGTCGGTCGGCGAGATCACCGGCCAGGTCATGCTGGCGATGGACGAGCTTGGGGACTGGCCGGCCGGCAAGCCGGGCCGGCGGCTGACCAACATCGTTCTGATGGGGATGGGCGAGCCGCTGTTCAATTACGAGAATGTCGCCGCCGCGATGCGCATCATCATGAGCGGCGAGGGGGTCGGGCTGTCAAAGCGGCGGATCACCCTGTCGACCTCCGGCGTGGTGCCGGAGATCGCGCGCTGCGGGGCCGAGCTCGGGGTCAATCTGGCGATCTCGCTTCACGCGGTGCGCGACGAGCTTCGCGACGAGCTGGTGCCGATCAACAGGAAATACCCGCTCGCCGAGCTGATCGAGGCCTGCCGGACCTATCCCGGCCTCTCGAACGCACGCCGCATCACCTGGGAATATGTGATGCTGGACGGGGTCAATGACAGCGATGAGGATTGCGCGGCGCTGCTGAAACTGATCCGCGGCATTCCCTCGAAGATCAATCTGATCCCGTTCAACCCGTGGCCCGGCAGCCCCTATGAATGTTCCGGCGACCGGCGCATCGAGGCGTTCGCGGCAAGGGTGCTGAAGGCCGGCTATGCCTCGCCGGTGCGCACGCCGCGCGGTCGTGACATCCTGGCTGCTTGCGGACAGTTGAAATCGGCCTCCGAACGCGCCCGCCGCCAGCCGACAGGGACTGGCAAGCCGGCATCGGGGATGACCGCCGATGCGACATGAAAATCATCTGTTCCAATGGCCGCAAAGCCTTGTAAACAGGCGTTTCGACGATTACATTCCTAATAACGGATTATCGATCAGGGGGTAACAATGGCTGATAATCGCTTCATGAATACTGCTGCTGCCGAGGCGACACAGGTCGATCTCGGGCTTCGCAGCTACATGCTTGGCGTCTACAATCACATGACGACCGCGTTGCTGATGACGGGCTTCTTCGCCTATGCGATGAAATTCGCCGTATTGAACGTTGCCGGGGTCGGTCAGCTGGTCTACGGCACGCCGCTGAAATGGGTGGTGATGCTGGCGCCGCTTGGCCTTGTCTTCTGGCTGTCGGCGCGTATCCAGTCGATGTCGGCATCAAAGGCGCGCAATCTCTTCTACGTCTATGCGGCGCTGATGGGCCTTTCGCTTGCTTCAGTGCTGTTTATGTTCTCGACCGCCAGCGTCGCCCGTGCCTTCTTCATCACCGCTGGTGCCTTCGCCGGTCTCAGCCTCTATGGCTACACCACCAAGCGCAGCCTTTCGGCCATGGGATCCTTCATGATCATCGGCCTGTTCGGGCTGATTATCGCGATGATCGTGAACATTTTCGTGGCGTCAACAGCCATGGATCTGATGATTTCGGTCCTTGGTGTGCTGATCTTCGCCGGCCTGACGGCCTGGGATACGCAGAAGATCAAGCTGATGTATATGGCCGGTGACAGCGAGGCGGAGCGGACCAAGAAGTCGATCTTCGGCGCGCTGACGCTGTATCTCGATTTCATCAACATGTTCATGTTCATCCTGCATCTGTTCGGCAATCGCGAATAGCTTCGCCCCGAACAGAAACGGTATGACGGAATTCAGGAGCACGCCCGGCCATATGGTCGGGCGTGCTTTTTTATTGTCCATTCTGGTGATGCCCTCCTCCGGCTGAACAGGAGCCATTTTTCATGACAAATCTCGCCGCCTATCTCGACTCCCGCGCCGGACCCGAACTTGCCGCAGCGATCGGTGAACTGGCCGCTGCCGCGGCACGGATCAGCGCCGAGATCCGCGCCCCGCGCCGCGTGCTGGATGCTGTCGCCGGCGATGTCAACGCCGATGGTGACACGCAAAAGGCGCTGGATGTCCTGGCCGACGAGATCATCCTCGGGGCGGCACGGCAGGCCGGTGCGGCGGCCTACATGTCGGAGGAGCGCGAGGCGGCGATCCCGCTGGAGCCGGACGGACCATTCATCATCGCCAGTGACCCGCTCGACGGGTCGTCCAATATCGGGGTCAATGTGTCCATCGGGACGATCTTTTCGGTTTTGCCGACCGCGGGCGCGGGGCTTGTCGCCGGACGGGCGCAACATGCCGCCGGCTTCTTCGTCTATGGGCCGCAGACAACGCTTCTTGTCACGGTCGGGGCTGGTGTGGCCTCTTTCAGGATGGATGCTGACGGGAATTTCCAGATGATCGACGACAATGTCCGGATTCCCGAACAGACAGGTGAATTCGCCATCAATGCCGGCAATCAGCGATACTGGCTGCCACCGGTGCAGCGCTATATCGCCGACTGTGTTGCCGGGGCCGATGGCCCGCGCGGCAGGAATTTCAGCCAGCGTTATGTGGGATCGCTTGTCGCCGAAGCCTGGCGGATTTTCAGCCGTGGCGGGGTGTTCCTGTATCCGGCTGATTCGCGGGACGGCTTTGCTGATGGCCGGCTGCGCCTTGTCTATGAGGCGGCGCCGATGGCGCTGCTTGTCGAACAGGCCGGTGGGCGCGCCACCGATGGCACGCGCGATATTCTGGACATCACTCCGACCGCCGTTCACCAACGGGTGCCGCTTGTCTTCGGATCATCCGAGGAGGTCGATGAGGTGGCCAGCCAGCACGCCGCCGGCTAGCCGTCCCTTTCGGCCGCCAGGATCGCGGCGAGCCCGCTTTCATAGTCGGGATAGAGAAGCTCGACCCCCAATTCCGGCCCGATGACGCGCGAGGCGACACGCCGCCGCGAGACATAGAAGGTCCGCGCCATCGGCGACAGTTCGGCCTCCTCGAGGGATTGTGGTTGTGGCGGTTCGACGCCGATCAGTGCCGCCGCGTGCCGCATCACCTCGCCCTGCGCGGCCGGGCGCGTATCGGCAAGATTGATGATGCGGCCGGGTCGCGGGGATTTGATCGCCGCCTCTATGATCCGGCAGATGTCATCGACATGGATGCGGTTGAAGACCTGGCCGCGATGCTCGATGATCCGTGCCGTGCCGGCGCGAAGGGCGTCGAACGGGCTGCGCCCCGGCCCGTAGATTCCGGCGGCACGAAAGATTTCACTTTGCAGCAGCGACAGCCACCGTGACTCGGCCGCCACACGTGCGCGGCCGCGCGCCGTGGCCGGGTCGGTCGGCGTGTCCTCATAACAGAACCCGTCTGGCCGGTCGGGATAGACCGAGGTCGCCGACACATAGCCGGTCCAGCCCGTGAAGTCAGCCAGAATATCCTGATGCGCGTCAAGAACCGGGTCACTGCCACCGATGGCGGTGATGGTCGACAGTACGGCATCGACGCCGTCGAGGGCGGCGGCGGCATCGGCAAGCGGCAGGTCATCGGCAAAGCGATGGATCTGCCAGCCCGCTGCGGTTTCGGCGGCCAGCCTTTCGGGGGTGCGGGTGGTGCCGCGGATCCGCCAGCCGGCGGCGGCAAGACGGTGCCCGAGCGGGCGTCCCACATAACCAAGTCCGAAAATGAAGATCGTTCGCGCCATGGTCCCGGGTCCCGGCCTATTCGGCCCGCTGGCCGGCAAGCTGCCGGCGCACCAGCGCCGCGTCAAGCCGCCGCCCCTGCCAGTCAAGCCGCCAGTCGAGATGCGGGCCGGTTGACCTGCCGGTCGATCCGACAGTGCCGATGATGCCGCCACGTTCCACCTCCTCGCCCGCGGCGACCGTGACGCTGTCAAGATGCAGGAAGGCCGAGTTGAGGCCAAGGCCATGTGTCATCAGAACCGTCCAGCCGGAAAAATACAGATCCCTGACAAGCGTTATCCGCCCGCCGGCCGGTGCCGCGACCGGTGTGCCGCGCGGCGCCGCGATGTCGATCCCGTAATGTGGCTGGCGCGGCTCGCCATTGAGGATTCGCTGGCTACCATAGACACCGGTGACCTGCCCTTCGACCGGCATGTCGAGGCCATTCAGGAAATCGCCGGCAAGCAGGCCGGCATCATGGCGCGCGCGTGCCGCCCGTACCGCCGCGGAATCGGCGCCGATGCGTTCCAGCACCGCGGGTGGTGGGGTCACATGGTCACGCTTCAACCCGTCGATCCGCTGCACGGCATAGTCGCGCTGCGCGGCCTCGAGGATGATGATGTGCCGTGTGCCGTCCTGATTCGTGACAACAAGGTGCGCCGGCACATCGCTGTCGCGGTGGAAGCCGATCATGGCATGGCCGTCAGCGGTCAGTGGCAGGGGCTCGCCATCAAGGGCAAGCCTCACCCCGGGCGCGACGCGGGCCACCATCAGGCCACCTTCGACGGCACCGCCGGAAATCCATGAAAGGCCGGCCGCTTGTCCCGGAAGAGGGGGCTGCTGCGCGCCGGCCGGCAGGGTGAAAAACAGGGCCATGCAGGCCAGAAAGATGGTGAACGGGCTTGGAATCATCGCCCGCCGAGGCTACCATCGCGCGATATTTTTGGCACGTCAAAACGGCCCTGATAGCCGGGCCGGGCAACCATCGGAATATCATCATCAAATCAGGCCGGTTGGCCGAAAGCAGGTATAATGTCGAATTCAACGCATGAGAAAGTTGTCATCATCGGGGCTGGCGCGGCTGGTCTGACGGCCGCCATCTACACGGCACGTGCCAATCTGTCGCCGGTCATCCTTGCCGGCCTGCAACCCGGCGGGCAGATGACGATCACCACCGATGTCGAGAACTATCCCGGCTTTGCCGAGGTCATCCAGGGGCCGTGGCTGATGACCGAGATGCAGCAGCAGGCCGAGAATGTCGGCGCGCGCGTGGTCTACGATATCGTCACGGCGCTCGATGCCTCGAGCCGGCCATTCCGCCTGACGCTGGATTCAGGCGACAGGATGACCGCCGATGCGGTGATCGTGGCGACCGGTGCGCAGGCGCGCTGGCTCGGGCTTGAATCGGAACAGGCCTTCAATGGCCGCGGCGTGTCGGCCTGCGCCACCTGTGACGGGTTTTTCTACAAGGAACGCGACGTCGCCGTCATCGGGGGTGGCAACACCGCTGTCGAGGAAGCGCTGTATCTGGCCAATATCTGCAAGTCGGTGACGTTGATTCACCGCCGTGATTCGCTTCGCGCCGAACAGATCATGCAGGACCGGTTGCTGCGCCATGACAAGATCAGGGTGGAATGGAACCGCACCGTTGCCGAGGTGCTTGGCGATGACAGCGGCGTGACCGGATTGCGGCTGGCCTCGACCACCGGTGAGGATGATCTGGATATCGCCGTCCAGGGAATGTTCGTGGCCATTGGCCATGATCCCGCCACCGCCGCCTTCAACGGTGTTCTCGATCTTGATGATGAGGGATATATCCTTGCCGAGACCGGTGGCACCCGCACTTCGGTTGACGGTGTGTTCGCCGCCGGTGACTGTGTCGACAAGATCTATCGCCAGGCCGTGACCGCTGCCGGCATGGGCTGTATGGCGGCGCTTGACGCCGAAAGGTGGCTTGGCGAACAGGCCTGAGACAGCATGGTTTGAAACTATATTGCCGGGGTCAGGCTGCTGCCGGTCGCGGGCTGGCGACCGGCTGTTCACGGATCATCCAGTTGACGGTGAATGCGAACAGCGCCGCCGCGACATTCAGCCACCACATCAGATCGTAATTGCCGGTGATATCATAGAGCACGCCGCCAAGCCAGGAGCCGACGAACGAGCCGACCTGATGCGAGGCGAAGGCCAGCCCATACAGCATGCTGAGATGTTTCGGGCCGAAGAATACGACGATGAGACCACTTGTCAGCGGGATCGTGCCAAGCCAGAGCAGCCCCATCGCCGCGCCGAAGATGAGCGCGGACACCGGGGTGACCGGCAGCAACAGGAAGCTGCAGATGACAATTCCGCGGAGAAGATAGACCGTGGCAAGAGTCTTGCGCTTGGAAGCATGGCCGCCAAGCCAGCCGCAGAGGAACGCACCGACAATATTGAACAGCCCGATCAGCGCCAGCGCCCAGCTGGCGATCTGCGGCGGCACGCTCCGGTCACCAAGAAATGCCGGCAGATGCGTTGTGATGAACACCAGCTGCAGCCCGCAGACAAAAAAGCCGGCGGTCAGCAGCAGATAGTCGCGACTTCCCGCCGCCACACGAATCGCCTCGGCAGTTGTCAGCTCGGCGACATCGGCGGTCCTGGCTGCCGGTGCCCCGCGAAGGCCAAGCGCCACCGCCATCGCCGCCGCGGTCAGGAAGGACAGCAGCAACAGGGCTGTCTGCCAGCCATGCGCGCTCATCAGCATCTGTGTCACCGGCAACAGCGCGAACTGCCCGAATGACCCGAAGCTTGTCACAAGACCGAAGGCCAGCGAGCGTCGCCCCGGCGGCACGACCCGGCCAACCGCGCCGATGGCGATCGAAATGCCGGCACTGCCAAGCCCCAGCCCGATCAGCATCTGGCCAAGAAACAAACCCGAGGGGGTGATGAAAAACGCGCTTGCCAGCAGCCCGGCGGTGTAGATCGCGCCGCCAAGGATGGCCACCTTCCAGGCGCCGATGCGGTCGGCAAGGGCGCCAAACAGTGGCGAGGAAAAGCCCCAGACAAGGTTCTGGATGGCAATGGCGAGCGCTACCAGCTGCACGCCGCTGCCAAGCGCATCCGACATCGGCACGACAAACAGTCCGAATACCTGTCTTATACCGAAGGTGATGGTGACAAGGGCGGCGCCGGCGATGAGGACCCGCAACCAGATATCAGGCCTTGCAGTGCCCGGTGAAGAATGTGTCATGATGGCATTCTGCCCTGGTGCGGCGGCTTCAAGAGGCGCGACAAAGCTGCCGCAACCGGCACGATCCTAGCCGCGCGAACGGGGAAAGCGAAACGCTTTCTCAGCCGTGCCGCCTGCATCGCGGTGCGGGTTTACCGTCGACCTGCCTGCAGGACCGGGCGGGTCCAAAGGGGCCGGTGCCGGCCTATTCGGCCAGCAACCGGACAGAATTCACCTGCAGGCCGCGGCTTGACGAATCCACCTTGACCAGCAGCTTTTGCCCCTGGATCAGCGAATGAAAGCCGCAGTCATTCAGAACCCGCGAATGTACGAAGACATCCTCATCCGATGAATCGGTTGTAACGAATCCGTAGCCGCGAAGGTCATTGAAGAATTTGACCACAGCAAACACCTCGCCCTCCTCCGGCTCGGACGCCACCGGCGGGGTCGGCGTCACTGGCCGTTCGACCGACAGCAGATCCTTGATCACCCGCCCATGTTCATTCGAACTGAGCGAGACGGTGATCAGGTCGCCCGTCAGCAAACGGACAAGCCCGAAGCGGTCAAGCGTCGAGCGATGAAGAAACACTTCCTCCTCGCCGATCCTGACGAACCCGTAGCCCTTGCGTTCATTGTACCAGACCAGCTGTCCCTGGCTGATTTCGATATCCTGCGACGTGTCGCGGGTTGCCACATCCTTTGTCATTGTCATCTTTCCTGGGCAGCCTTGTACACGACACCGGTAATCGCCTTGTCCCGGCCGGTGATCACAGCAAACCGGATGATCACAGCAGACCAGGGGACATTACGCCGGGCGTGACAGGCACCACCAAATTTGCCTCCACACCGATGGTCAAGCATGCCGTGCGTTAAGACCCGGGCCGAAGGATGAAAATCCCGGGTCACGAGTATGTGAATTCGGTGAAAGAGTCCTGAAAGCCTCAGACGGTGCGAAGCGCCGCCCGGCTGGCCTTGATGGCGTCGCTGATCGCGCCCCGCCAGTCGCCGGCGGAGCGGGCATCCGCCGCGCCAGCCGGGAAAATCAGGCCGCGCGTGCTGTTGACCAGACCGCCTTCCGGCCCGGCGGGGCCTGTGGTCAGCCCGGCAAGTGCCTGCCCGGGACCGGCACCCTGCGCGCCAAAGCCCGGCACCAGGAAAGGGGCGCTCGGCAGGGTTTGGCGCAATGCCCTCGCCTCGTCCGGCCAGGTGGCGCCGGCAACGATGCCAAGCGAGGACAGGCCAAGCTCGCCGACGCGTTCGGCGGCAAGCGGTGCCAGCCCGGCGGCCAGATGCTGGAAAACCGCCGCGCCGTCACAGTCCAGATCCTGCAGATCGCCGGCCCCCGGATTGCTGGTGCGGGTCAGCACGAACAGCCCCGCTCCCGTGTTGTCGGCGCGTGCCAGAAGCGGCGCGAGCGTATCCAGCCCGAGATAGGCATTGACGGTCAGCGCATCGCTGGGAAAGGGAGCATCATGGCCGATCCAGGCCTCGGCATAGGCGGCGTTGGTGCTGCCGATATCATTGCGCTTGGCATCCATGATGACGAGGACACCGGCATCAATCGCGGCGCGGCCAAGCCGTGCCAGCACATGCATTCCGTCCGGCCCCTGCGCCTCGAAAAAGGCGGCTTGCGGCTTGATGGCGGCGACATGGCCGGTCGCCATCTCAAGACAGGCCATCGTGAAATCCTCGATGGCGCGCAATGTCGACGGGCTGCCGGGATCGCTGACATCACCGAACAGCGCCGGCATCAGCGACAGATGCGGGTCGATCCCCATGCAGAGCGGGGTTCCCGCGCCGCGAATGGCGTTGGTCAGCCTTGTGCCGAAATGGTCCGCCGCCATGCGCCGCGCCGCCGTCAGACGAGGCCGACCGCGGCGCGGTAGGTCTGCAGCAACTCGTCCTGTTCCTGTAGCAGGTCGCGGTCCATGGCCCGCATCTTGACAAGCTGGCGCATGATCTTCGGGTCAAACCCGGTCGCCTTTGCCTCGGCATAGACATCACGGATGTCGGCCATCATGGCGCGCTTTTCTTCCTCGAGACGTTCGATTCGCTCGATATATTGTGTCAGCTGGTCGGCGCCGGCGCCGGTGCCTGCGATAAGTGCCATGGCCTTTTGTCCCCGTGGATGTGCAGCGGCGTTACGTGTCGCCGTGATTGTGAATGGCGTCGTATTTTTCCCGTTGCTCGGCCGTGGCCTCGGTCTGGTATTTCGCCTTCCATTCGGCGTAATCCATGCCATAGACAGTGGCGCGTGCAGCCTTGTCATCCATCTCCAGCCCATGCTCGCCGGCCGCCTCGCGATACCAGCGCGACAGGCAGTTGCGGCAGAACCCGGCCAGATTCATCATATCGATATTCTGAACGTCGGTGCGTTCCTGTAGATGCGCGACAAGGCGCCTGAAGGCGGCGGCCTCGAGTTCGGTCTGTGTTGAGTTGTCCATGGAAACCCCACTGGTCGCAAAGCTGATGGCGCGGCCCGATGGCCGGCGTCCGGGATGGCCCGAACTTTATCCAAACCGCGCTGCATAGGCAACTGCCTTGCTGGCGATGACCCCGCCATTTCCGGCGCCAGCTCCGGAGCGATGATCCACACGACAAATGTAAAGGAAACAAGAAATTTTTGATGTGGCTAAATTTATTGATTGGCTTTATGAATGGCGAAACTTTCGAGGCCTTTCATGTCAGACAGCACGAACCAGCCAGATGTCGCCGACAGTGCGGCGAAATTCGACCGTATCCGGCGGGCTCATCAATCCGAGGTGGCCGAGGATTATGTCGAGATGATCTCTGACCTGATTGCCGAGACCGGCGAGGCGCGGACTGTCGATCTGGCAGCGCGGTTCGGGGTCACCAGCCCGACGGTCAATGCCATCATCCGGCGGTTGCAGCGCGAGAATCTTGTCGAGACCCGCCCCTACCGGTCGATCTTCCTGACCGAGGCGGGTCAGGCGCTGGCCGCGGCAAGCCGCGCCAGGCATCGGATTGTGCGGGATTTTCTGGTCACCATCGGGGTCCCGGTCGCCATCGCCGAAGAGGATGCCGAGGGTGTTGAACATCATGTCAGCAAGGAAACGCTGGCGGTGTTTGCCAGAATCACCGAACAGGGCCGGCTCTAGTTCGAACCGCTTCCCTGATCCTCGATACCCTGATGAAGATATATGCGGCGCGTGACGTTGTGGCTGATCTCGGCTGTCGAGACCAGTGGTGGCGGTGCCGTGACCCAGGTGACCCCCGCCATTTCCGGCGGAACCATGTCGCCCCCAAGCACAATCAGTCGCCGCCCCGGTTGCTTGGGGTCAGGAGGGCGTGACCAGGCCAGATTCTGTTCGAAATGATTGCTGGGGATGCCATCTTCATCATGCACCAGGACGTCGATGCCGGTGCCGTGGAAATGCCAGCTCAGCAGGGCCGCTGCGGCGCGCCTGTCGGCGATGATCATTGTCGCATCATGGCGGGTCAGCGCTGCCGCGCTGTCGCCGGCCAGCTGGCTCCAGCCCCGTTGCCGGCGAAACGGATCGGACTCGGGCGTCAGCGGACCCAATGATCCGGCAAATGTCACCGCGAGGATGACGGCCGAAAGGGCGGCGTTGATGGTCAGCGCGGCCACGCCAACCCGCACCCGCGCGGGTGATGATGCCCGGCCGGCAAGCCACCCCGCCAGCCATACAACCAGCGCCGGCATCGCCGCCAGCGCCCAGTTGGCGTTGGCCTCGCTGAGAAATGCCTGCACCATGATGATGGCGATCACCGGCAGCGACAGGCACAGCAGCAGCCTTGCCACCGGATCGCGGCCACCCTTCAGGATTCCGAACATCAGCGCAAAGACCAGGGGCCCGGCGGTGGCGAATTGTGCACCCAGAAACCGCAGGCTGTTCAGCGGGTCATGGCTTTGACGGTCCAGATTGGCATTGTCGCCCAGATGACGGACGGTGGTGAAATCATTCGTCAGGTTCCACAGCAGATTCGGGCTGGCCGCGATGACCATCGCGCTGGCAAAGACCAGCAGTGATGCCGGGCTGACATGCCGACCGCCGGCCACCCGGTCGAACACCCAGAACAGGCCAATCCCGAGAAGACCGTAGATAGCGGCATATTTGCCAAGCAGCGCCAGGCCGAACGCAACGCCGGCAAGCGCCATCGCCCGGCTGGCGGCGATGCGGCCGGTCACGGCGCCGACCAGCGCCAGCAGGCCAAGCGACCAGAACAGCAGTAGCGGGGTGTCGGTCGAGATGACGAAACTGCCAAGCGCGACTGCCGGCAGACAGGTCCAGAGAAGCGCTGCCCAGCGGCCGGCAGCGGCGCCGGCATGCCAGAAAGCGGCGCGCCAAAGCACCAGTGCGGTCAGAAGGTGAAGCCATGGTGCCGGCAGCCGCACGGCCCAGACATGATGCCCGAAAAGCTGGTGCGAGACGCCGATGATCCAGCTTGTCAGCGGCGGCTTCGTGTAATAGCCGAAATCGAATGTGGTGCTCCACAGCCAGTACTGCGCCTCATCGACGCCAAGCTCCAGCGGGCTGAGGACAATGCCGAGGTTGCGCAGCACCGCCACCAGCACAATCAGGCCCAGAACCAGCCGGTCCGGACCTGCCCAGCCACCGGACCGTGCGGAATCAGATGTGGCGCTGACCGCCGGCATTGGCTATCCTCAGAATTGCATTTCACCTGGCGGCTTTCAGCCGGGACTATAGCCCGGTAAGCTTGAGAAAGAAACCGATGGACATGCCCAGTACGCAAGCGGAGTTCGAGCCAGCCGACATGGCGCAATGGACCGCCATGGTCGGGCGGATCCTCAAAGGCGCGGCGGCTGACAGTCTTGACCGGACTGATGAGGACGGCCTTGTCACCCACGCCCTGTATCCGGTCGATGCTACCGCGGCACCGGCAATGCGCCAGCTTCCCGCCGCCCCGCCTGCCCGCCTTGCCGAGGGATGGCAGGTGCTGCAGACCGTGCCCGCGGGCATGTCAAATGCCGACATCCTCGACGCCCTTTCCAGCGGCGCGACCGGCCTTTGCCTGACGGTGCATGATCCAGCTGTCATGGAGGGCCAGCTTGCCAGTGTCATCCTGCCGGCGGTCGCGATCAGCCTTGATGGTGCGGCGGCGACACCGGCGCATTACCGGCGTATCAAGGCGCTTGCCGGGGCGGAAGCGGCGGCCACACAGATTGATCTGGGGCTTGATCCGGTGGACGGATTCGCCGCCGGCATGGCGCTCCATGCCGATGCGCCGACATCGCATTGTCTGTTCCGAAGCGATGGCTGGCACTGGCACAACCGGGGTGTGACGGCGGCGCAGGAGCTTGGGATTGTCATCGCCGGCTGCGCGGCTGTGCTGCGCGCAGCCGATGCGGCAGGCGAGGATATGGCGGTAGCGGCGCAACGGATTTCGGCCCGCATCGCGCTGCCGACTGACATGTTTGCCGGCCTCATCCTCTGCCGGGCGACGCGGCGGCTCTGGGACGGGCTCCTTGCCGGCTGCGGGATCGACCCGGTGCCGCTGCCGGTCAGTGGCCATGCCTCGCTGCGGATGATGTCGCTGCTTGATCGGGAAGTGAACATGCTGCGGATGACGACGGCGCTTCTTGGCGGTGCCATTGGCGGCGTCGATGCGATGGCCGGGTACGGGCATGATCTTTTGACCGGCGAGAGTGCCGGCGCACGCCGTATGGCGCGTCTTGCGCAGGTGATGATGATGGCCGAATCGCATATCGGGGCCAGCCTCGATCCGGCCGCCGGCGCGCCCTTTGTCGAATCACGCACCGCCGCGCTTGCCGAGGAAGGCTGGCGCTGTTTCCAACAGATCGAACAGGCTGGCGGGCTGGCCGTGGCCCGCGCGGACGGGCTCATCACCGGTTGGGCCGATGATGCCGCAACGGCGCGTGAGGCCCGGATTCGCAGCGGTGACAGTGAAATTCTGGGTGCAACGCTTCAACCGCGCAGCGAAGCGGTGCCGGCGCTGCTGCCGGAATTTGCCGATATCCGGCGTCCGGCCGCCTTGATCGAGGATATTCGTCGTGCCGCCGCCGCGACCGCGCCGCGGGTGTTGATCCTCTGCGGCGACGGTGCCATGCAGGATGGTGCTGTCCGCAGCGCTCTGGCCATCGCCGGGCTTGCCGCGGTGACGCTACCGGAAGGCGATCCGGGGATTGATGCGGCGCGTCCCGACTGGGTGATCGGCTGCGGTGTCGATACGCCGCCGGCGGGCATTCCCGCGTCGCGGTTCCTGACGGCAGGGGACTTGCTGCCGGCCGGTGACAGACTGGCCGTGCTGGCGCGGCTGACCGGAAGCGTGGAGGCCGGATCGTGAGGTTTCCCGATTTCACCGCGCTGCCATTACCGCCGGCCCGTGAGGCGCCATTGCCCGATCTTCCGGCCCCGATGCCGACCGATGAAGGGATCGATATCCCGCCGCTTGTCTCGCCCGATCCGGTGGTGCAGGCCACCGCCGCGGCGGCGCTTCCCGGCATTGCCCCGTTCCTGCGCGGCCCCTATGCCACGATGTATGCCACCAGGCCCTGGACAATCAGGCAATATGCCGGGTTCTCGACCGCCGAGGAATCGAACGCCTTCTACCGGCGCAACCTTGCCGCCGGTCAGATGGGCCTGTCGGTGGCGTTCGATCTGCCGACGCATCGTGGGTATGATTCGGACAACCCGCTGGTCGCCGATGATGTCGGCATGGCCGGTGTGGCGATCGATTCCATCGCCGATATGGCCCTGCTGTTCCGGGACATTCCGCTGGACCGAATGTCGGTCTCGATGACGATGAATGGTGCGGTGATGCCGGTGCTGGCGATGTTCATTGTCGCCGCCGAGGAACAGGGCGTGCCGCCGGAGGCGCTTGCCGGCACCATCCAGAACGATGTTCTGAAGGAATTCATGGTGCGCAATACCTATATCTATCCGCCCGCCCCCTCGATGCGGATCGTGTCGGATATTTTCGGCTATTGCGCCGCCAGCATGCCAAAATTCAATTTCATCTCGGTCTCCGGCTATCACATGCAGGAGGCCGGCGCGTCAAACGATCTGGAGCTTGCCTATACGCTTGCCGACGGGCTGGAATATGTGCGGGCCGGGGTCGCCGCCGGGCTGGATGTCGACGCCTTCGCGCCGCGGCTGTCCTTTTTCTTTGCCAACGGCATGCATTATTTCATGGAGATCGCCAAGCTGCGCGCGGCACGCCTGTTATGGGCCGAATTGATGAAGTCGCATTTCGATCCGCAGGACCCGAAATCGCTGATGCTGCGCACGCACTGCCAGACCTCCGGATGGTCGCTGGCGGCACAGGATGTCTTCAACAATGTGGCGCGCACCTGTATCGAGGCCAGCGCCGCGGTGGCCGGCCATACGCAGTCGCTTCACACCAATTCGCTGGATGAGGCGCTTGGCCTGCCGACCGACTATGCGGCGCGGATCGCCCGCAACACGCAGCTTCACCTGCAGACCGAGGGCAATATGGCGCATGTCATCGACCCGTTTGGCGGTTCATACCATGTCGAAAGGCTGACACAGGGGCTTGTCGCCCGCGCACGGGCGCATATCGCCGAGGTCGAATCGCTTGGCGGCATGGCGGCGGCGATCGAGGCCGGCATTCCGAAAATGCGGATCGAGGAGGTTGCCACCGCCTCGCAGGCGGAAATCGATTCCGGCCGCCGCCGGATCATTGGTGTCAACAGCTGTCAGCCGGTGCAAGCCACCAATGGTGGCGAGGAAGTGCAGGTCCGCCGGATCGACAACAGCCTGGTGCGCGCACAGCAGCTTGAACGCCTGGACAGCGTGCGTTCCGGTCGCGACGAGGCGCGTCTCACCGCGGCGCTGGCCGCGCTGTCAGATGCGGCCGGGGGCGCGGACAATCTGATGCCGCTGGCGATCGAGGCGGCGCGAAGCCGTGCCACTGTCGGTGAGATTTCGGACGCGCTGGGTCGCGTCTGGGGTCGCCACAAGGCCGAGATCAAGGGTGTGCGGGGGATCTGGAAAGCCCGTATGGCCGCCGATGCTGACCTGGAGATCCTGCGTGAGCGCGTGGCGGTGTTCACCGATGCGGCCGGGCGCGCGCCGCGTCTGCTGGTCGCCAAGCTTGGCCAGGATGGTCACGATCGCGGCCAGAAGGTGATCGCCTCGGCCTTTGCCGATCTTGGTTTCGACGTCACCATCGGGCCGCTTTTCGCCAGCCCGGATGAGGTCTATGACATGGCGATCAGGCATGATGTCGACGCTGTCGGCATTTCCACCCTCGCCGCCGCGCATCTCAGCCAGGTGCCAAGCCTGCGTCGCCGGCTTGATGCCGGGGAGGGTCGTCACATCGAACTTGTCGTTGGCGGGGTGATCCCGCCGGGGGACGTGCCGGCGCTGACCGAAGCCGGCGCCGCGGCGGTGTTCCCGCCGGGGACGAAATCGACCGATGCGGCAAGCCGCCTTCTTGATCTTCTGGCGCGTCGTCGCAATATCGCGGCAAGTGCCTGAACCCGGCACCGACCCATTATCAGGAGCCGCCCCATGAACCGCGCCGCCGAAGCTGCCAGTGAAATCGTCGATGAATTCGGCTTTCTCGATGACTGGGAGGACCGCTACCAGCTGCTGATCGATCTCGGGCGCCGGCTGCCGCCCCTGCCGGCGGAATATCAGACCGAGGCGTACCGGCTTCGCGGCTGTCAGTCCGTGGTCCATTTCGCGGCCGAGACAAAGGATGGTGAGATCACCTTTCATGCCGGATCGGACGCCGCCATCGTGCAGGGGCTGATCGCCCTGTTGCTGCGTGTCTATTCGGATCGCACGCCGGAGGAAATCCGCGACACCGAGGCTGAATTCCTGTCCGAGATCGGGCTTGATTCACACCTGTCGGCAACCCGCAAGACCGGCCTTGCCAGCATGCTGACAGCGATCAAGGCAGCGGCCGGCTGATCCTCGCCGGCGCGCCGTTCCGTTCACCCTGACTGTTATCCCGGTGCGCGTTCGGCGCGTGGTGTGCGCCCATAGCATTCGCGGTAGCATTTGGAGAAATGCGAGGCCGAGACAAAGCCGCAGGCAAGCGCCACCGACAGGATCGACATCGAGGTCTGGCGCAGCAGATGCCGCGCTCGGGCGAGCCGCAGATTCAGATAATAGCGTGTTGGTGTCGTGTTCAGATATTTGCGGAACAACCTTTCGAGCTGCCGCGTCGACAGGTTGGTCATACGGGCGATGTCGGTCTGCGCCAGCGGCTCCTCAAGATTGTCTTCCATTGTCTTCACGACGGCCAGCAATTTCGGATGGCTGACCCCAAGGCGCGAGCGCAGCTCCATGCGCTGGCGGTCGGTCGGTTCGCGAATGCGGTCATGGATGAACTGGTCGGACACCTCGGCCGCCAGCGCTGCGCCGTGCGACTGTGCAATCAGGTTCAGCATCATGTCGAGCGAGGCGGTGCCTCCGGAGCAGGTCACGCGGGTGCCGTCCACCTCGAACAGATCGTTGGTGATCTCCAGCTCGGGAAATTCCTCGCTAAGACCGTCGATATTCTCCCAATGGATGGTGCAGCGCCGCTCGTCAAGCAGGCCGGCCGCCGCCATGACATAGGTGCCGGTGCAAATGGCCCCGATGACGGCGCCGTTGCGGTCTAGCCGTCGCACCAGGTTCAACACGTTGCGGTTGGTATTCTCGCGCACATTCAGCCCGGCGCAGACAAACACCATTCGGCAATCCTGCAATACCGCCGCATCACCGTCCGAGGCCACCTCGACACCGTTGCTGGCGACCGCCGGCCTGCCGGTCGGGCTGGCAATAACCCAGTCATAGAGATTGCGGTTGCTTTGCCTGTTGGCGGCGCGCAACGGCTCGATCGCCGAGGCGAAGGCCAGCATTGAGAAATCATTGAGAAGTAGAAATCCGATCTTCTGCGGCGATGTGCTGCTGTCATGCTGCAGCAGTGACTTGATGGTCTGCACACTCATCGCAGATATCCCCTACAAGCAGAACCAAAAGCCCGATAATCAGGGTGGCCCGTTGCATATCCTGAAATTTTTTGTACGACGAAAAAAGTCGGAATTGAAACAAAAAATTTGGGCCTCGAGACGGTTTTTGCTAGGACAGCCGGCATGAATGACATCGTCCCGGATATTATTACCAGCGCCGGCAACGCCGAGGTGAAGCGGCTGCGGTCGCTTCATGAACGTAAATTCCGCCGCCAGACAGGCTGGTTTCTGGCCGAGGGCATGCGAATCTGCACCGAGGCTGTGGCGCTCGGCTGGCGCATGCACAGGCTTGCCTATCTGGCGTCACGCGCCGATGATCACCAGGTGCGCGCGCTGCTGCAGGCGCTGTCGCGCGACGGTGGGCGTGCCCTGCCTGTCACTGAATCGCTGTTGGTACGGGTCAGCCGCAAGGATAATCCGCAAATGGTGCTTGGCGCGTTTGAACAGCGCTGGCTTGCCGCCGATGAGGTGGTTCCGGATCCGGGCCGGTGCTGGATCGCGCTCGACCGGGTGCGTGACCCGGGCAATCTCGGGACCATCATGCGCACCGCCGATGCCACCGGCGCGCGCGGTGTGATCCTGATCGGTGACTGCACCGACCCCTATTCGGTGGAAGCGGTTCGCGCCTCCATGGGCGCGGTGTTCAATGTCGAGCTGGCGCATATGTCGGAAACGGCGTTTCTCGCCTTTGCCGCCGGCTGGCCCGGGCGCGTTGTCGGCACGGCGCTGCCGGCGAGTGTCGATTACCGCGAGGCGGATTACAGCGGGCCGCTGATCCTGTTGATGGGCAATGAACAGGCTGGCCTTACCGATGCGTTGATGGCGGCCTGCAACCAGCTTGTGCGGATGCCGATGCTGGGCCGGTCGGATTCGCTGAACCTGGCGGTGGCCAGTGGCCTCGTTCTTTATGAGGCGTTGCGCCGGTGACGACCGGTGCGCGGGACGTCACCCTGCAATCCAGCGCGCGAAATTGGCCTGGCTTATCACACGCGGATCATCGCCTGTCTCGACACTGACAAGCTCGCCGGACGACACGGCCCCCGCGGCCCCGGCCATCATATCGGCAAGCGCGTAATGCGCCGCCTGTGACGAGGCGCGGATGGCATAGATGGTCAGCAGCAGAAACAAGGGCGTATCGGACAGCAGCTCGCGGCAGCCGCGCAACAGCGGGACAAGGTCGGTCTCGATCTGCCAGCGCTCACCCTTCGGGCCACGGCCATATTTCGGCGGGTCGAGAAGAATGCCGTCATAGGACCGCCCGCGCCGGATCTCGCGCTCGACAAACCGCCCGGCATCCTCGGTGATGAAGCGGATCGGCGCCTCACCAAACCCGGACTCGTCGCGGTTTTCAAAGGCTTGCGCGATGGCCTTGCGGCTGGCATCGACATGCGCCACCTCGGCGCCGGCGCGCGCGGCATGAAGGCTGGCGACACCCGAATAGGCGAACAGGTTCAGGATTCGCGGCGCCCGCCCGTACCGCGAGATGAAATCGCCAATCAGCCCGGCGCACCAGTTCCAGTGCGGTGCCTGTTCGGGAAAGAATCCAAGATGCCTGAACGGGGTTGGCCGCGCCAGGAACCGCAGCCCGTCATAGCTGACCGGCCAGCGGGATGGCAGCGACGGCGACAGCGTCCAGCCGCCGGAATCCTCGTCATCATCGCCGCGTCCCTGGCTGGCCACAAACCGCCCGTCGGCGGCCTGCCAGTCGGCATCCGTCAGGCGCGGTGTCCACATCGCCTGCGCTTCCGGACGAACGAAGGTGAAGCTTCCGAACCGTTCAAGCTTCCGCCCGTCTCCACTGTCGAGAAGCGCGTAATCCTGCCAGTCACTGGCGGCCAGAAGGCGTGGCTGCGGCATCGCTCCGGCGGGCATTTCGGCGGACAGATCGGGGATTTCGGCATCACTCATGCGCGGACCATGCCGCCTTGGCCCGGCAAAATCAACCCCGATGAGATGGCCTTGATCACACCCTGAATGGCGCGAAAATTTCGCTCAAATAAAGTCGATTATCAGGTTAATTGGAATATATTTCCAAAATAGGTTGGGAATTGATGTGTGCTGCTTTATACCGGCCGCATCGAATGCCGGGCCTGATGCCCGGTCTGCAAGCCAGCGCGAAAGGATGTCCCCATGGCAACCATGGATGCAACCGACAGGAAAATCCTCGGTCATCTTCAGGAGAATGCGGCGCAGCCGGTGGCCGAAATCGCGCGCAAGGTCGGCCTGTCGGTGACACCTTGCTGGCGACGTATCCAGAGGCTTGAGGAAATCGGCGTGATTCGCAAGCGCGTGGCGCTGCTTGACCCGACAAAGGTCGGGGTCGGGATGTCGGTGTTTGTCGCGTTGCGGACCGACCAGCATAATGCCGACTGGCTTGAATCCTTTGCAACGATGATTGCCGAAATGCCCGAGGTGGTCGAATTCTACCGGATGAGCGGCGAGGTGGATTATCTGCTGCGCGTCGTTGTCGCCGACATGGCCGCCTATGACGCCTTTTACCGGCAGCTCATCAGCAAGGTGCAGCTGACCGATGTCAGCTCATCCTTTGCGATGGAGGAGATCAAATTCACCACGGCATTGCCGATCGCTGCTGACCCGGCCGCCTAGCCGCGCGCGGCCAGGATCTCGGCGACAGGCTGTTCGGCATCGACGCCGCGACAGTGGATCTGGTGCCACAGCGCGTAGAACAGAAGCCGCCAGGCGAGAAGCCCGCCCCGACCATTACCGCGGCCATCGGCAGAGTCGATAACCGCCCGTGCCGCGCCGGCGCTGATCAGCCCGGCTACACCCTCCTGCGCTGCCACAAGCGGTGCCAGCGTGCGCGATTCCTCGGCGATCCAGCCGCCGACAGGCACCGTGAAACCACGCTTTCTGGCAAAGGGCCGGCAGGCGGGCAGGCGTTCGGCAAGCCAGGATTTGACAAGATGCTTGCCGCCGCCATGCCCGATCTTCGCCGCCACCGGAAGGTGAAACCCGAAGGGCGACAGCTGCCGGTCGATGAAGGGTGTGCGCCCCTCCAGACCATGGCGCATCAGGCAGCGGTCAAGCTTGATCAACAGATCATTCGGCAGCCAGTCATCAATGTCGTGGCGTTGCAGGGCGGCAAGGGCGCCGGGCCGGTTGGCAAGCCGCTGCAGGACGCCGGGCATGGCGCCGCCGGCGCGCTCATAGCGCGTGGTCAGTCGCTGCGTCACATCATCACCGAACAATCCGGCCCGCAGCGCCGGGCCGGGGCGGGTTGGAAATTTCGCGCCGATGGCGCGCAGGCCGGCCCGATAGCGGCCATAGCCGGCAAAGAATTCATCGCCACCCTCGCCGGACAGCACCACCTTGACATCGCGCGCCGCCCGCCGCGCCAGATGCAGCGTCGGCAGGATCGCATAATCGGCCACGGCGTCGTCGCAGGCCAGCGCCGCCAGCCCGGCATTGGCGGCAAGTGACGCCGCGAGGGCTGTTTCATCATCCGCGCCGCGGTCAAAACGCACCGTATAGGTCAGGATCGGCTCGGAACCCCCGTCGCGTGACCGCAGATCGGCAAGCGCCGCGAGGATGGCCGTTGAATCAACACCGCCAGAAAAGAACAGCCCCAGCGGGACATCGGCCATCAGATGCGCCTCGACACTGTCATGGAGCTGCGTTGCGAACCCTGCTGTCGTCGGCGCGGCCGCGTCGATCAGGCTCGTCTCAAGCGGCGCGTCGGTCATTGCCTCGGCGATCCGCCCGTCGCGGATGACAAGCATCTCACCGGGGGCGACACGCCGGATTGCCGGGAAGGCCGGCAGGTCGTCCGGCGCGTATTGGCGGTCGATGATGCAGCCGGCGTGAAGCGGGTCTGGCGCGGCCCGGTCTGGCGCTGTTTCGGCAAGGCCGGTGGCGCGAAGCGCGGCGATCTCCGAGGCGAAGAACAGCCCGTCCGCCGTCTCGCAGATATAGAGCGGCTTGATCCCGAACGGATCGCGGATCAGCAGCCCTTCACCGCTGCCCGGATCATAAAGCGCCGCCGCATACATGCCGCGAAGCTGTTGCAGGGCAGCGGTGCCATGCCGCGACCACAGCGCCAGCATTGTCTCGCAATCCGATCCGGAGCCGAAATCATAGCCGCCGCAATGCGATTGCCGCAGCGCCGCGTGATTGTAGATCTCGCCATTCGCGATCAACACCGCGCCGCCTTCGCCGACAGGCGCGATAAAGGGCTGCGCTCCCTTTGCCAGATCGACAATCGACAGGCGCGTATGGATGAATCCGACATGGCTGTCGGTGAACCGCCCGCTGCCATCAGGGCCGCGATGCGCCAGCGCGGCCTCCATCCTGTCGAGCGCCGCTGCCGGCGCGGCGCTGCCGGGGCGCAGAAAATAACCGCCAATCCCGCACATCAGCCGGCAACCCTTTCCAGAAACGCGATCCAGTCACCGGTCACCTTGCGGGGCGACAGGCTGGCCTGCCAACAGGCGCGCCCACCCTCCGCCAGTCGCGCCGCCAATGCCGTGTCGGCGATCAGTCCGGCAATCGCGTCGGCCATTGAAGCGGTATCATCGACCGGCACCAGCAGGCCATTGACGCCATCCTCGATCAATTCGCGGCCACCATTGGTGCGGGTCGAGATGACCGGCTTGCCGCAGGCCATCCCCTCGGCGATGACATTGCCGAAAGGTTCGTGCCGCGACGGGCAGACAAGAATATCGGCACCGCGGATGACGGCCTGCGGGTCTTCCTGCCATCCCAGAAACGCCACC
Organism: Alphaproteobacteria bacterium; assembly: GCA_009920665.1. GTDB lineage: Bacteria > Pseudomonadota > Alphaproteobacteria > Puniceispirillales > Puniceispirillaceae > UBA8309. The sequence goes on from RFZL01000019.1 coordinate 39,857, forward strand.
CGCCCGGCGACACCAAGCTCATCCACAAGATCGCCAAGCATGCTGCGCTGCGGCCCCTCGCCGGCAAGCCACAGCACGCCTTCCGGCAGGGCGGCGAAGGCGCGGATCAAGGTGTCGAACGCCTTGTTTTCGTGCAGCCTGCCAAGCGCGGCGATAACCGGTCCGTCGCCGCGCCGCCCTTCGAACACCGGGCCGTCGGTGCCGTCCGGGACGAAATTGATCTGGTGGTGAACGCGGTCCTTCGGCACGCCCTCGGCGATCAGGTAATCGGCAATATCACGCGTGTTGGCGACCAGCCAGTCGCAGCCACGATAATATTTCAGGTTATAGAATCCGCCGAGTCTTGCGACATGCGGGCACCCGGTCGGCGGTGTCAGTATCGTTGCCCGGTTCATCCAGCTGAGAACGACGTCGGGCGCGGCGCGCCGTATGGCGGCGGCAATCCGGCGGCGATGCAGCGGTGCCAGGATTGGCGAGAATCCGCACCCCGTCACATCAAGCCCGGCCGCGCGCAGGCGCGACATGCGGTCGCTGTCGGGCTTGATCATCAGCTGCTGCGTCATGCCGGTCCCCTGAAAGGCGATGGCAAGCCGTTCGAAGAATAGCTCGGCACCACCATGGCTGGCGCCGGCCATGGTCTGGAACAGCCGCAGATCGGTGCGCGGGGTGGATGATGGGGATGTCGTCACGCGGCGTCCGTCTAGAGCTGGATATAGGTGGCCTTGATCTCGCTGTAGGCTTCCAGCGAGTAGGCGCTGTTCTCGCGGCCGAAGCCGGATTGCTTGACCCCGCCGAAGGGCAGTCCCGGCGGCAGGATATTGTAGGTGTTGACCCAGACATTGCCACTCTCAAGCCGCGCGGCGACGCGGTGCGCGCGCGCCAGATCGCTTGTCATCAACCCGGCACCAAGACCAAAGCTGGTGGCATTCGCGCGGGTAATGGCCTCCTCCTCATCCGTAAAGGTCAGTACCGACATCACCGGCCCGAAGATTTCCTCCCTGACATGCCGCATATCGTCCCGGCAGCCGGTGAGGATGGTCGGCTCCATGAAATAGCCATTCTCGAATCCTTGCGGGTGGACGCGCTTGCCGCCGGCGGCAAG
>RFZL01000181.1 GCA_009920665.1 Alphaproteobacteria bacterium
AGGCCGCCGCCGATCCGACTGCCGGCCATGGGCTCGGCTCTACAAGGTGGTAAGGGTGTTTGTTTGCACCGCTCATGATTGTCTCCTCTCAATCTGGTTTCGCGTCAGCGCGAAACCACCTCTCCCGCGATCAAGTGTTACCGTCCGCCCCGCCGCCAAGCGCCGGAAAGAACGTATAGGACAGAATAATCTCGCCGACATCGCTTGCGTTGCTGTCGGTGACGATTTCAGGGTCGATAAAGAAGCGGACCGGCATCAGCACGGATTCACCGGGCTGCAGCCTCTGCTCGATAAAGCAGAAACAGTCGATCTTCATGAAATGGGGGCCGGCCTTGACCGGCGTGACATTGTAGGTCGAGGTGCCGGTCGAGGGCGCATCGCCAAGATTGGTGGCGCGGTAGTTGATCACAACTTCCTCACCCGGGTTCAGCGTCAGCGGCGCGTCGACGGCCTCGAACCGCCAGTTCAGCGCCGGGCTGACATTCGCATCGAACCTGACCTTGACAGGATGGTCGAGGATCACGGTCTCGCCCGTGTTCTCGGCAACCTGCGTGGTCCCGCCATATCCGGTGACCTGGCAGAACAGCTGGTAGAGCGGCACCGATGCGTAGGCCAGTCCCACCATGCCGCTGACGACAAGCGCCAGAATCATCAACAGGCGGCGGTTGCTGCCTGCCGGTGCGACCGAGGGTGTGACTGCCGGCGCGCTCATCCGGCGCCTCCCATCCGGACGATGGTCAGCACGAAGAACAGCACGGCGAGTCCGGCGATGGCACCAAGGATCACCTTGTTGAGACCGCGCCGCATGCGGATCATCTCTTCAGCTGTTTTTGGCTGCTGGCGTTCTGTCATCACAGCCCCGCAACCAGCCCGCTGATCGCCACCAGCTTGTCGACGACAAGCCCGAGGAACAGCAGGAAGAGATAGAGGATGGAAAAGGCGAAAAGGCGCTTGGCTGCAGCGTCATCCGGCCGGCGGTACAGCACCCAGGACAGGCGTACGAAATTGATGCCGAGTGCGGCGGACAAAATGCCATAACCCATGCCGGCCATGCCGATCAGCGACGGCGCCACCGCGAGCGGTGCGAGCAGCAACGCGTAGATCAGAATCTGGCGGCGCGTCTCGAACTCACCGGCCACGACAGGCATCATTGGCACGCCGGCGCGGGTATAGTCCTCGTTCCGGAACAGTGCCAGCGCCC
>RFZL01000182.1 GCA_009920665.1 Alphaproteobacteria bacterium
ATGCGGCCATCCGGGTCGCCCGCTCGTCAAGGATCATCATCGCCGCCTTCCGGGATTTCTGCCGGATCATGATAGGCGGCAGCAGGCCGGGATCGCAAGCTGTCCGACAACATGGTTTTGGTTGTCATGCTTCGGTCATATGTGCCAGTTTCTGGGCAACCGCTTACCACCACAGACAAGTACGAAATGTCTTCCAGCGCCGTCTCATCATCCGTCATCGCCCTGCATCGGATCCACAAGAGCTATGACAGGCTCGAGGTCCTGAAAGGTGTCGATCTGACGGCGCATGAAGGCGATGTCGTGTCATTGATCGGCTCCAGCGGTTCGGGCAAGTCAACCTTGCTGCGATGTATCAACATGCTCGAAATCAGCCAGTCAGGTGAGATCGAGTTCTGCGGCGAGGCGGTGCGGTGGAGTGGCGAGGGGGCCAACCGGGTGCCGGCCGACCGGCAGCAGGTCATCGACATGCGCACGCAGCTGTCGATGGTGTTCCAGCAATTCAATCTGTGGACGCATATGACAGTGTTGAAAAATGTGATCGAGGCGCCGGTCACCGTGCTTGGCCAAGCGCGCGACGAGGCCATCGCGGATGCCATGGCGATTCTTGAAAAGGTTGGCATCGCTGACAAGGCCGGGTCCTATCCGGCGCAATTGTCGGGTGGCCAGCAGCAGCGCGCCGCCATTGCCCGTGCGCTGGCCATGAGGCCAAAGGCGCTGTTGTTCGATGAGCCGACATCGGCACTTGACCCGGAGCTCGAGCAGGAGGTGATCAAGGTGATCCGTGGGCTCGCCGCCGAGGGGCGGACCATGATTCTCGTTACGCATGACATGAATCTGGCGCGCGATGTCTCTACACATGTAATCTTTCTGAATGAGGGGGTTGTCGAAGAGGAAGGCAGTCCCGAAGATGTATTCGGCAAACCGAAATCCGACAGGCTGCGACAGTTTCTTCACGCGACGTCGCAGACCCCGCATTGACGCGTGATCCCGCCGTGTCGGGGCAATGCGCCCGGCGGCGAAACATCGAAAGGGAGAAGACCATGAAATCACTGATCCAGGGGAAATCACTGATAAAGGGAACGATTGTCGGGCTGGCGCTGAGCGTGGCCCTGTCTGGCGTGGCCATGGCCGAGACCATCCGCATGGGCACCGAGGGCGCCTACCCGCCCTACAACTTCATCAATGACAAGGGCGAGGTCG
>RFZL01000183.1 GCA_009920665.1 Alphaproteobacteria bacterium
GCCGCATCCCAGGCGGCGATCAGTCTTCTGTAAACGGTGCCCATCTTCTCGGTCGCCGCGGCATCATCGATGTCACCGGCGAACCATTGGCGCGCCGCGTCGCTGAAGATTGTCCGGCCAATGGCAAACCCGCGAACAAGCTGTTCACCGCGCGCCATCTCCAGTACCCCGGTCAATTCATCATCCGGCATCTCCTTGCCAAGAACGATGATACCCTGGATGTGCGGATCATGCGCACGAACAATATCACCGGACCCCGTCCAGAAACCCTGGTCGGCAACCGGTTCCAGCTTCCACCAGTCAGGCATGATGCCCAGCTCGTAGATGCGTTTCATCAGCGTATGAATTTGCGCCGGGTCAGCCGGCTTGTCAGCGCGGCCATTGATAATCTCGAGAAGGAATTCATGCCCGGTCCGCCGACAGGCATCAGCAAGACTGACAATGGTCTGCTCGTGATGCGCGATCAGATCGGCGGGATCATCGGTGCGAAGCGGCGCCAGCACCTTCACACAATGGTTCACCGGCCATTCGGCAAGCCGGCTGCCAAGGTCCGGCCCCTCCTCCAGCGCCAGGGGAAAGACGCCGGATTCCTCGATCGGGCGGCCAATCCAGATATCATGGTCGGACGCGGCGTGAAGCGCGGTCCGGCCAAGCCGGTCATCGACCAGAATACCAAGACCGTCACGCGTGCCGGCCAGTTCGGTGACGGCATCGAGGGCCAGCGTCTTGAAATGATCGATATCCGCATCCGAGCGGCCATGCGCCGCCGCCATTTCACTGAACTGAATCCGGTGATCGAAGGCAAAGGCCAGCAATTCATCATGTCGACGCCGCCGCGTTGTCGACCAGTGGATCTGTTCCAGAACCGGGTCCTTGCGCAGCGCGAAATGCGCGCTTCCGGTCTCGATCATATGCTGGAGTTCCATTTGTGACGGGTAGGACGGCGCGCAGCCATGGCGCGATACCGCAAGCGCGCCGCAGATATTGGCATAGAGGGCGCAATCCGCCGCCGATGCGCAGCGCAGCCAGCCGGACAGGAAGCCGGACATGAAGCCGTCGCCGGCCCCCAGCACATTGAACACCTCGATCTCGCGCACCGGCGAGCTGACGCCGTCGTCCCAGCCGGTGATCGCGCCCTCGAAGACAACGCATCCAAGCGCGCCGCGCTTGCAGACCAGCGTCGCACC
>RFZL01000184.1 GCA_009920665.1 Alphaproteobacteria bacterium
CGAAGTCCAACCGAGGCGACCGACATGCAAAGCTCCAGCCCGATCAGATGCCATTTCTTGTACAGGCTCATATAGCGGCCGGTGGTGTCGGTGACGACTTTATATTCTTCAAAACAGTTGCGTATGTAGTCGTTGTCCGCCTCGATCGCCACCCAAACGCCCTTGCGAATGTCGTTTTTGATGGCGGTGCCGTCTGGCCGCAGGCAGGACACCACCTCGACAAGCCCGGATGACTCAAGAACGCCGCCATCCTGTTTTGGCCGCATCAGATTGGCGATGTCGTCGACATCTCCCGGCGGAAAGGCCAGCCCGTCGGTTGGCACGCCAAGGCCGGTGGCGTTGCCGAGCTCCGAGAGACAGGCCAGCAACAGGCAGCCACTTCCTGTGCCAAGGTCCAGTATCCGCACACCATCGCCATCACCGGCACCATCACCACCAGCACCGGCACCATCGCCATCACCGGCACCGCCACCGGTCAGGGTGCGGCCAAAAGCTGTTGCCTGCTCGACAAGGGTTTCAGAATCTGCGCGCGGGTCGAGGGTCGCCGGCGACAGCCGGAAACGTAATGACCAGAACTCACGCCACCCCCGAATACGACTGACCGGCTCGCCCATGGTGCGGCGATCTACAAGGGCATCCAACCGCGTCTGGTGATCATCCGACCATCCGTGCACATCTTCATGCGGCAACACAGCATCATCACGACCAAGCACAAGGCCAAGCAACAATCTGGCATCACCGCGGGCACTCGAAATTCCTGCGGCAACAAGACGGTCTGTTGCATCGTCAAGAATATTGCGGGCTTCTATGGTCATGACTGATGTGCTAGTCCGCGCCTTCTGCCAGACGCCGCGCCTGATCTTCAGAGATCAGCGCATCAATCACCTCATCCAGCGCCTCACCAGCGATGACCCGGTCAAGTTTGTACAGGGTAAGATTGATCCGGTGGTCAGTGACGCGCCCTTGTGGAAAATTATAGGTGCGGATCCGCTCGGACCGATCACCCGAGCCAACTTGTCCCTTGCGCGATGCCGCGCGCTCAGCCTGCAGGCGGGCACGCTCGGCGTCATATAATCGGGCCCGCAAAATCTTCATCGCCTTTGCACGATTCTTGTGCTGTGATTTTTCATCCTGCTGGCTGACAACGATACCTGTCGGGATATGCGTGATCCGCACCGC
>RFZL01000185.1 GCA_009920665.1 Alphaproteobacteria bacterium
GGTGAAGCGGGTCAGGCACTTGTCTAGGACCGGGCCATGAAGCTCGGCCGTCTTCCAGTTGCGGCCACCATCAAGCGAGACATCGACGCGGGTGATCTTGCCACGCCCCGACCAAGCCAGGCCGCGCAGCTGGTGAACACCTTTTTCTAGGACCGGCTTTTCAGGGCTCGGCGAAGTGATGACCGACTTGGCGTCCATTACCCAGGTGAACATGCGGGCGTTGCCGTCCTTCATCAGATCGGTGTATTTCGAAGTTTCCTCGCGCGCCATATAGGGCATGTCACCGAATTCGAGGCGGCGAATCCACTTCACCCACATATTGCCTTCCCAGCCGGGAACGACGAGGCGCGCGGGATAACCCTGTTCAGGGCGGAGCGCCTCGCCATTCATGGCCCAGGCAATCATGCAGTCATCCATGATCTTCTCGATCGGGATGGAGCGGTTCATGCCGGATGAATCACCACCTTCAGCCAGGATCCATTTGGCGCCCGGCTTCACGCCGACCTCGCGGGCGAGGTCCTTCAGCAGCACACCCGTATATTGCACATTGTGCACCATGCCGAAGGTAAACTGGCAGCCATTCAGCTGCGCCCCGCGCCATTCCATGCCGCCATTGGCAGCACACTCGAGAAAATAGAAACGGTTGGTCTGCGGGAAGCGCTTCAGATCATCAAGGGTGAAGATCAGTTCACGATCAACAAGACCGTTGATCATCAGACGGTAGTCAGACGGAATGACTTCGGGAACGCCGCCATGATGACGCTCGAAGCACAACCCGTTCGGAGTCACAAACCCCTCAAGCTCATGAAGTGGGGTAAAATTGACCGAAGATTCGGTGCTGGCGGTCAGCCATTCGACATTGCGGCGGACAACATGCTCTTCATAGGGTGACGGCATGCCATAAGGATTGGCATCCACACCATCGCCAAGATAGGGCGTCCATTCCGATACGTTTGGCGGCAGATTGTCAGGATTGGACTCGGCGCCAACAGCCGCCTTTGCCAGCCCGACTGAACCAAGTGCCGCCGCGCCGCCGATCAGCGAACGCCGGGACAAGGTGCCACCCTTGATCTTGTCATCTTTCATCTTTGCCTCCCCCCTTCATTCAGCCGGAAGAATCACCCGACGGTGATTTTCTTGGACTTCGTGTATTCCTTGCCGCCATCCTCGACCCA
>RFZL01000186.1 GCA_009920665.1 Alphaproteobacteria bacterium
ATACGCATACCAAACTCAGACTTACTGTTAGCAGCATCACCACCGATAACGGTCACGTTAGCTACTGAACCAGCAGTCTCTGGCACATAATCTTCATCCGATGAGTTAAGCTCTAGACCACGTGGGTCGTTCGAACCAACTGGAACCGCTCCTTCGTCTTGACGCTTGATCACCAACGCATACTGGATGTTACCTTGGAAACCTTCATCAAAATCGATGTCATCATCGTCATTGTTAGTCAGTACAGCGTGAGTTACGTTCGCTGTGCCACCAAACCACTCAATACCATCATCTAGGTTACCGTGAACCTGTACATGAGAGATCTGAGTACCATGACCAACACCTTGAAGGGTTAGACCGTTAACTTCGTTGTTAGGACCTGCAACCAAACCACCTTCAGCGATACGTACATAACGAATCACACCACTGTTATCAGCCGGTAGGTTACCACCGTAGTTAGCAATCGTTGTACCACCTTCACCCTCAACATTACACCAAGCTTCACCGTCTGCAAAACATGCACCCGTTCCACCTGCACCGTATTGTGGAGCAAAACCTTGTACAACAATACCACCCCACTCACCCATGCCATCATAATTATCATCTAATGAGCTGAATGTGATTGGAGCAGAAGCAGTACCATCAGCAACTAGCTGTGAACCACGAGTTACAAGAAGGATACCATCGCTTGAACCTTTAACATGAACACCTGGCTCAATGGTCAAAGTTACACCTGCAGCTTGGATAGCAGACATCTCAGAAGCAGATGAGATAACGCCGTTACCATCACCTACCTTAACTGTGCCTGATAGCACATAGTCAGTACCAGCAACCATAGTGTAGTCCTGGTCGATAGTGCCGCTTATTGTACATAAGCCAGCGTCGCATGAAGCGAAGTCATAGCTATTAACACTTGGAGCAGAAACCGTTCCAGGTAGAGTCCAACCTTCATACCATGGCGTCTCACCCGCTTTAACCGCACCAACATAGTCAGTTGAGTCAAATACGAAGCCAGAACCATTGTCTACAGCTGCGATAGTAGTCGCTGCTACTGATGCTGAAGCATTAGTAATTGCTAAGTTTGAATCAAAGTTGATACCTTCAAGAACAATACCAGACGAACCATCTGCTGGCTGTTCTTTTAGGAACGCTGTGCCCGCTGTATCACAA
>RFZL01000187.1 GCA_009920665.1 Alphaproteobacteria bacterium
GTCGCCATGCCGTCCGGCGGCGGCAACGATGTGGCTGTCGACCTGCTCGGAATTGGCAAACCAGGCCATCGCCGCATCGCCAAGCGTCTCGCCGGCAAGCTCGACAATCCCCTGATAGCGGCCATTCTCGGTTCCCTGATCGACGGTAAAGGCGGCATAGCCGGTGCCGAGAAGCGCCGGCACGCTTGCCGGCATCGCCGCCACCATATCATCGCCAAGAGAGGGGACATTTTCGTCGTCGAAAGCGGCATAGCCGCGAAGCGCCCCGTCCGAGGTCACATCGGCAAGAAGGGTTTTCACGAAGCCGTTCCCCTTGGCCTGCAGGGTGAAGACGCCGTCGAACTTCATGAAGGTGGACAGGCAGGCGGCAATGGCAAGGGCCTCGGCCTGGAGAGAGGCCACCATTTCGGGATAGCCGTGCCTTGCAAGGATACTGCTCGCCGGTCCGCCGACAGATGCCAGCCGCCCGCGGATCAGGGCGCCGTCGCCATTCTCGCCGGCAAGGTAGAAGGGCAGGATCTGGCCTGCAGCAGCAGGGCCTGTTACCGGAAAAATGTCTTTCTGGGCCAAGGTAAACTCCGCAAACGGATCGGCATTGTCAGGGTCGCCGGGTCTGTGCGCCGTCAGTTGCCGGACACACACCAGGACAGCACGGCCTTCTGGGCATGCAGCCTGTTCTCGGCCTCGTCGAAGACCGCGGATTGCGGCCCGTCGATGACCGCTTCGGTGATTTCCATGCCGCGCCAGGCGGGAAGGCAGTGCATGACGACGGCATCGCCGGCCGCCACGGCAAGCAGTTCCTCGTTCAGCTGGAAGGGTCGGAAATCCTCGCGCCTTGTCCCTTCCTCGTCACCCATCGAGATCCAGACATCGGTCACCAGGGTCTGGCTGCCGGTGGCGGCCTCGATGGCGGAATCATACATCACCAGATCGGCGCCTTCGGCGCGCGCCCATGCCGTCAGTTCGGCCGGCGGCGCATAGCCTTCCGGACAGGCGATGCGAAGCTGGAAATTGAACCGCACGGCTGCCTCGATCCAGCTGGCGGCGACATTGTTGCCGTCGCCGATCCAGGTGACGATCTGCCCGTCGAGCGGGCCATGCCGTTCGATCATTGTCTGCAGGTCGGCCATGATCTGGCAGGGATGCGAACGTTCGGTCAGCGCGTTGACC
>RFZL01000188.1 GCA_009920665.1 Alphaproteobacteria bacterium
GGCTTGCCCCACGGGGTCACCGGATGACGGCCACCCGATGTACGGCCCTCACCACCACCATGCGGATGGTCGATCGGGTTCATGACCACACCGCGGACATGCGGGCGCTTGCCCTTCCAGCGGTTGCGGCCGGCCTTGCCGATCTTGGTGTTCTGCTGGTCCGGGTTGGACACGGCACCGATGGATGCCATGCACTCGCCGCGGACGAGGCGAACCTCACCAGAGGTCAGGCGCAGGATTGCATAACCGCGGTCACGGCCGACAAGTTGCACATAGGTGCCTGCCGAACGGGCCAGCTGACCACCCTTGCCGGGCTTCAGCTCGACATTGTGGACGAGCGTGCCGACTGGGATGTTCTGCAGCGGCAGCGCGTTGCCCGGCTTGATGTCGGCACCGACGCCGGACATCACCTTGTCGCCGACAGCCAGGCGCTGCGGCGCCAGGATGTAGCTCTGCTCACCGTCTTCGTAGGTGATCAGGGCGATGAAGGCGGTGCGGTTCGGATCATATTCCAGACGCTCGACGGTCGCCATCATGCCGGACTTGGTCCGCTTGAAATCGACCATGCGATAGCGCCGCTTGTGCCCGCCGCCACGATGCCATGCTGTCACGTGACCGGAATTGTTGCGACCGCCGGTCTTGGCCAGACCTTCAGTCAGCTTCTTGACCGGCTTGCCCTTGTACAGGTCGCTCTTGTCGACCAGGACCAGATTACGCTGGCCAGGGGTAGTCGGGTTGAACTTCTTCAGAGCCATGGTCCTACACTCCCATCAGGTCAATGGTTTGACCTTCGGCCAGGGTGACCATGGCCTTCTTGGTATCGGAGCGGCGGCCCGGACGGCCCCGCCACATCTTGGCCTTGCCCTTTTGCAGGATGGTGTTCACCGCCGTGACCTTGACGTCGAACAGCATTTCTACAGCTGCCTTGATCTCGGGCTTGGTGGCGGTCACCGGAACCGCAAAGGTTACCTGGCCGTTTTCATTCGCCATCGTCGCCTTCTCGGTGATGATCGGGCGGAGAATGGTGTCATAGGCGGCGGCCTTGCTCAGCGAGACCTGTGCCGGCTTGCGCGGACGGACGCTCATTTCAGACGCTCCTCGATATGGGCCGCGGCGTCCTTCGAAAGGACCAGCACATCGCGGCGCAGGATGTCATA
>RFZL01000189.1 GCA_009920665.1 Alphaproteobacteria bacterium
ACAGCTGGACGCCATCCACAACGGACAGACAAAGGAGACAGGCACATGACGCTGCTTGACAGACTGCCTGCTGTCCGCGGCACCTACACGGCCAATGCACCGATGGCAAGCCACACTTGGTTTGGCGTCGGCGGGCCAGCTGATGTGATCTTCACCCCGGCAGATCAGGCCGACCTTGGCACCTTTCTGGCTGGCTGTCCGGCGGACATTCCGGTCATGCCTGTTGGTGCCGGCTCCAACCTTCTGGTGCGCGATGGTGGGATCGCTGGTGTGGTGATCAAATCAACCGACAGTCTTACCGCCATCAGCCATGAAGGTGATGTCGTCATCGCCGAGACCGGCGCGCTTGATGCCGATGTTGCCCGTTACGCCTCACGTGCCAATCTTGGTGGCCTCGAATTTCTGATTGGCATTCCCGGCACCATCGGTGGTGGACTGCGAATGAATGCAGGTGCATATGGGCGTGAATTCAAGGACATTGTGATCAGTGCCGAAGGCTTTGACCGACAAGGCAACAGGATCAGCGCAACCCCGCTGGAAATGGGCATGGCTTATCGCCACAGCGATGCGCCCGCCGACTGGATTTTCACAACGGCCAGATTACAGGCACAGCCCGCAGAGCGCGATGCAATCCGGTCCAGAATGAAAGAAATCGTTGCCAGCAGAGGCGATGCACAACCTCGTGGCGTACGCACCGGGGGCAGCACTTTTGCCAATCCGGTTGGTGGCAAGGCATGGCAGGAAATTGACCGGGCCGGATGCCGCGGCTTGACGGTTGGCGGCGCACAAGTTTCCGAGAAACATTGTAATTTCCTGATCAACACAGGTAGCGCCACTGCCGCCGACATTGAACATCTTGGCGAGACAATTCGTGCCCGCGTTGCCGCCGGTGGCGGACCGGACCTGCGCTGGGAAATTCGCCGGGTCGGAATCCCGTCACAGGAGGCATCGTCATGAACAGTGACCGCGTTGCCGTACTGATGGGCGGATGGACATCTGAAGCCGCTGTCAGCCGCGTGTCTGCAAGCTTTTGCGGCAAAGCGGCACGCAGCAGTGGCTGGGACGCAATTGAGGTCGAGGTGGACCGCGATCTGCCCGAAAAGCTGCGCGAGATCAATCCGGGCCGGGTATTCAATGCGTTGCA
>RFZL01000190.1 GCA_009920665.1 Alphaproteobacteria bacterium
CGGCGACGATTCCGGCTTGGTTTCCGGCTTGGCTTCCGGCGCCCCCTTGCGCGCAGCGCGGCGGCGCGGACCAGCACGGCCGGATGCCTTGGCGCCATCCTGCTTTTCGACGGCGACACCCTCGATAATATCCTGATCTTCAGCCGGGGGTTTGCGTGATGTCATGGTCTGCCAGAACTGGTTTGGCGGCCTTATGACCGCGTCCGGCGATCATAGAGCAAAGAGGCGATGGCTAAAAGCCGTGCGCGCGCCGGACGTTTCGAAACGAAAGTTTCAGCCCAGTTGTCACCAGCTGCCGCCACGATGACATCGCTTCCGGCGATCAGCGCCATGGAGGCAACCGCCCGGTCCTGACCCAGCGCCAGCAGGCGTTCACGAAACAGCCGCGCCGACCGGGCCGACATCAGGATCACGCCAAGCACGTTACCGCCGGCGATCGCGGCAACCGCATCATCGGGCAAAGTTTTGGTCTCGCGCATTTCATAGACGGGCATGGTGACGACATCGGCAATGCCGTCCAGCGCCGCCGCCATGTCAAATCCGCGATGCACCGCCGCCGGCCACAGGAGCGGCCCGTCCAAGCGCGGGGCCGCTTCGGTGATCAGCGGCACAAGCCCGGCACCGCCGCCATGGCCGATGGTGACATTCCGGAACCTGGCCTCGCGCGCGGCGCGCCCGGTGGCGCGGCCGACGGCAAAGGCGGGCAATCCGGCAATCCTGTCATCTAGCTTGCCGCCTGTGGCGGCGCAGAGTCCGGTGACGGCATGGCGGCTGGTGAGGATGACGCCGCTGAATTTGCCTGATGCCAGCATTTCCGGGGCATGGTAGGAGGGTGCCATCAGCGGGGCGGACAAGGCAGGCACATTGCGCCTCGCAAGCGTGGCCACATCAAGCGCCCCGTCCGGTTCCGGTCTGACAGTCAGGATGAATTTCCGCATGGTCCCGACACCCTACCTTAACAGCCGGGCCTAGGCGAGGAAGTCGCGTCCGCCGGCAGCCTCCAGAAGCTCGGCGGCAAGGTCGCGGCCAAGCCGTTCCGCCGCATCCGCCGGAGCCGCTGCATCGCCGCTATGCGCGGCGCTGCCGTCCGGGCTCAGGATCATCGCGCTGATCGACAGCCTGCCGTCATCACCCATATGCG